>JANOTC010000189.1:0-6954 GCA_031416175.1 Gammaproteobacteria bacterium | reverse complement strand
CCCATGCTCAGCGCGAACAAGGCAATACCCCCCAACACCGCATCGCCACTTTGACCGATATAGATCAAGGCACCTGCCAATGGCGCGGCAACACACGGCCCCACAATCAGCGCCGAAAGGAAGCCCATAATGGCGACGCCCGCCAAGGTTCCGCCTTTTTGACTATTGCTGATCTCCGTCAAGCGCGTCTGCCATGAAGACGGCAACTGCAAATCGTAGAAACCAAACATCGAAAACGCGAGCGCAACGAAAATCGCCGAAAACGTGCCCAACACCCACGGATTTTGGAACGCCGCCTGGAGATTCTGTCCAAACAGGCCCGCAATCACCCCCGCCGCCGTGTAGGTGAGCGCCATGGCAAGCACATACACCAGCGAAAGCACAAACCCTTTGCGCGCCGTTAAGCCCGCCCCTTGGCCGACAATGATGCTCGACAAGATCGGCACCATGGGGAAAACACACGGCGTGAACGCCAACAGCAAGCCAAAGCCGAAAAACGTAGCGATAACCCACCACCAGCTGGACCCGGCCAAGGTTTGCGCAATTTGGTCTTGCTCAGAGAGCGCGACGGAGGGGTCGGCAAGCGGCGCACTAGCAGAAAACTCCGGCTTGCCGCCTGTCGAACCGGCAGGCAACTGCAACATGAAGGTTTTCGTTACCGGGGGATAGCAAAACCCCGCATCGGCGCAGCCTTGATAAGTGGCTTTCAACTCAATATCGAGCGGACCCATGTTGGTGCGCGTCAGTGGGATTTTGACATCCGCTTCGTGGTAATAAACCACCATTTTGCCGAAGTTGTCGTCAATTTTTTCTTTGCCCACCGGAAACACGGGCGGCCCTAAAGTGACGCCCTCGCTACCCAACAGACTAAATTTCATTTTGTCGCGATACAGATAATAGTCGTCCGCCACTTCAAAGCGCACGACAATGGCATTACCGTTCTCGACACTCGGGAAAAACTTGAACGCTTGGTCAACGTCCAAAAATTCACCACTTTGGCCACCGCCCGTGACTTTTTTGCGAAGCTCGCCCAAAAACGACGGACTCGCCGCCGCTGTCAACTCAGTCACAGCCACGTTTTCGAGTGGCGGCAACGCGAAACTGACTTTCTGCGTGAACGGCGGATAGCACAAACCCGCATCAGCGCACCCTTGCGATACCGCTTCGAGCTGCAAGGTATCCGGCGAACCGGCACCGCGAATCATCGGTACGTCAATGACAACCTTATGCCGGTACGTGGTAACTGTGCCAAAAAATTCGTCGGTTTTAGTCTTTCCCGGTGGAAATACCGGCGCACCAAACGAGATGTTCGCGCTGCTGGTCTTGAACTTGAATTTTTCTCGGTAAAGATAATACCCGTCCAACACATCCCATTCCGCACGCATCGTCGTGGGATTAAGCGCGTAGGCGCGCAATTTGAATACGGCAGACGGTTCCAGCGGCTCCTCATCCAACATCGCCCAGGCAGGCGAAAACCAGACAAAACCTAACAGTAATATCGACAAAATTCGGGTCACGGCTTTTTCACCAGGTCGTTAATCCAGGCCAAATACGCCGGTAAACCGGCGACGATTGGGACTGCAATGATTTCGGGAAGTTCATAGGGATGCGCCGCTTGTATGGCGAGTTCCACGGCCTTATAGCTATCTCGCCGCGTTTTCACCAGCAACTGATGTTCTTTGCCCAATTGCAGGGCGCCTTTCCACTTATATACAGACTGCATAACGGGAAGGATGTTCACACAGGCCGCCAATCCTTGCTCGACCAGTCGATTGGCTAGCTCCAGCGCCGTTACTTCGTCAGGGCAGGTGGTGAGTATCAGCAAAAATTCTGCTTCGTGTTCCAATTGCGCACCGTATAGCAAAAACTGTGGGGCGGGATTCTAGCGCTCTAGAGGGGGTGTTCGCTAGCGTGGTGCGACCGTACCAAACTAAGTCTATCGGCGTGAGCAAGCCCAACCCTTGGTTAATCCTCACCCAACCCACGTTCCCATCTCCACTAATTAGGATTATCATTCGCGTCAAATCGCCGCACGATAATTATTTTCAGGGCTATTATCATGTTCAAGCTTCTTCTACTCGGCCTGCTCGTCATCCCAGCGGCCGAAATCTACGTGATGATCAAAGTCGGCAGCGAAATTGGCGCCTGGCCAACGGTATTTTTGATCATCATTACAGCCCTACTCGGCCTCCTTTTGATTAAGAGCCAGGGACTCGCCACGCTACAACGTGTGCAGGCCTCGCTTGTTCGCGGTGAACCGCCCGCTGTCGCCGTTATTGAGGGCGTCATTCTGGCATTTGGCGGCGTGCTATTATTCATTCCGGGATTCTTAACCGACGCACTCGCATTGGTAACGCTAGCACCGCCCATTCGTCGCGGCATTGCCAATTGGCTAATCGGCCGCAGCAAGGGACGCATGAGCACCGGACCACGGCGCGGGCCCGATCCTAAGCCGGGCGCCCGCTCTCCACCTGCCACGGGTGACATTATCGAAGGCGAAGTCATCCACGAAGAACGCCCGCGCCAAGATACTCGTCTAAACCGAGACACGCATCGCTAGCGAATTAGGGAAAAACTAATCGCCATGGATCTCCTTGAACTAATCCGCGTTTGGGTCGGTGAAGCCACTGTTTGCGATCCAGAATAGCTGCGGATAGGCTGCTCAGATAGGCGAGTCCCGGCAGATGACATCGCCGACTTTTTCAAGACATCCAGATGAGTCACGAAAAGACGCTCCTTACCGTGCAAGACGATGCCACAATCGACTCGTAAAGAGCTACTTCGAGTAGTACGGCGCCAATAAAGCGCCCGACTTGAAGTCACGCGATGCAGTTTGATAATACGCAATCGCTTCAGTGAGCAATTGCGGATCAATCGCTGTCGGTGTAGATGCATACGTATTTGGATCAACGCGATAACTTTCCACCCGTTGCTTGGGCAACAACACGGTCATTATGCCATTCTTGAAATAGCCAAGTTCTTGGTAATTGCTAATAAATGCGCGTTCCGGCGTTGTCGCTTTTTCAAGTAACGAACGGCCAAAGAATTGATCAACACCGTCTTTACCCAACGCATGCATCAAGGTCGGTGCGATATCAATTTGACTAATCATCGGCGCGTAACGTCCCGCCTTAAGCAAATCAGGCGCGTAAAAAAACAACGGAATATGATAGTTCTCGACCGGCAACTTACTCTTGCCTGCAACGGACGCACAATGGTCAGCAACAATAACAAATAATGTATCTTTAAACCAAGGCTTGGCCTTAGCATCTTCGATAAACTTACCAATCGCGTAGTCGGTATATTTCACCGCACCTTCACGCCCACCCGGCGATTTAATATCAATTCGTCCATCTGGATAAGTGTACGGCCGATGATTTGTCGTCGTCATCACTTGCGCGAAGAAAGGCTTGTCTAGCGCGCCCGGCGCGTCGAATGTTGTCAACACATTATTAAATAATGCTTCGTCCGCCACGCCCCACACATTTTCAAACATAACTGACTCAGCCGGAAAATCCGTGCGATCCACCACTTTGTAATCATTCGCGGCGAAATAGGCGTTCATATTGTCGAAATAGCCGTATCCGCCGTAAAAGAAAAATGGCGAAAACCCTTGGTGTTCGAGCAGCTCACCGACGGTCGCTAGATGTCCGTTGTTAGGCCTGCGCACAATCGCTTGACCTGGCACCGGCGGCGTTCCCAATGACAAAGCCTCCAATCCTCGCACCGTGCGCGTGCCCGTCGCAAACACACGATCAAATTGCAAACCGTCTTTAATTAGCGCATCAATTTTTGGCGTTAATCCGGCCGTCGAACCGTACGCGCCAACAAAAGAAGCGGAAAAACTCTCCACCGAGACCAAAATAATATTGCGCGGTTTTCGACTAAATTGAATTTCATCCGCCGCGACTGACGCTACTCCCGCACCGGCTACAGCACCGCCCAGATTGGGGCGCTTTACACCCAGTTGCCGCAACGTTGCCTTCGCTGTTTCCGCCGGAATCGTTTTATAAAATTTATCATAATCAAGCTCGTTACGACGCATCGCAGCCGCAATCGTAAACAAGCCATTCCCTGACAACTCAGCGGCATAGGCATTACCCTGCCCTTCCATTTGATCAATGTTAGCCGCCGCCATGAATGCAGAGGGCAAAACCACTGCCGCCGCCACCAACCAAATTCGGTTGGTCCAAGTCAGCACTTTATTACTGTCCGCATGCCGCACCGGCTTGAGCAAAAGCCAAACCACCAAGGCGGACAATCCGCCGATTCCCGCCAAAATAAGCCCGACCGGATACGATTCCAGAATGTTGTTAAACACTTCGTTGGTGTAAATTAAATAGTCGAGCGCAATAAAATTAAATCGGGTGGAAAACTCTTGCCAAAACGTCACCTCTGCCACTGCACCGAATAACAGCAGTGATACCGACAGCCACAGCCAAATTAACCGTAACACAGAGTGCCAACGACTAACACGCCATTTGTTTGGCAACAACGCCTCGTACAAAAACACGGGCGCAATTAAGACGGACGCCACCGCCAAATCGAACCATAAACCTTTAGCGAAGATGCTCGGCCACAAATCGACAGGCGCCGAATCCATGCCGGTATAGATCACTAGGCCAACACGCGTCACCGTGTAAATGGCCAACAGGACAATAAAAACAAGCAACCCGATCGACGGACGCTTAGGCTGGGCAAATAGTTTTTTTGGCATCAACGAACTTCCTACAGGATCCCCATAGATCAACAATCACGCCCACTGGATAGTACCGCAGACGTGCCAATTTTTATGAGTCAGAATTAGGTGCGAGAGTCAGCCGATAAGCCGGGTTCTGTCGAGGACAGTCATTCATCTAGAGCGCGCGTCACCACGCGCTTCAAGCAACCTACCCGGGAACGTGTGCGGGCCGCACCCTGCGACTTGCGTCGCGTGTCCCCCTATTTGGTCTTGCTCCGGGTGGGGTTTTCCCTGCCACCGCTGTTGCCAACGGCGCGGTGCGCTCTTACCGCACCATTTCACCCTTACCGGCCCTCTTACGAGGACGTAGGCGGTATATTTTCTGTGGCACTTTCCGTAGGCTCGCGCCTCCCAGGCATTACCTGGCACCCTGCCCTTTGGAGCCCGGACTTTCCTCCCCCGCATTGCGGCGGCGACCGTCTAGCCGACTCTCGCGCGGGCACATTACTCCAATGCATCCGTGGAAGCAAACGTATTGCCAGACATTCTCCTCGACTAAAACCGAGCTAAGCCCAGATCGCACTCAAGTCACTCGGGCGACTTACCGATACTGAGGAACACCTGAATCAGGAGGAATGCATGTCACATAAAGGGTTTGGCGACCTTCACGTCTCGCTAGTGGAGCCGTCGACGACGCAGCAGAAGGTAATTTTTGGCTATTTAAGCAGCTGCGGCGTAGACAAAATCGAACTTTTTTCGGACGGTCATTCCGTATTGGCAGCTGCCCGTAAGACCAAGACGGACCTCGTCATCAGCGCCATGCATTTGCCAGACATGACCGGCACAGAATTAGTGCAATCCATGCGCGGAAACAATGACTTGCGCGATATCCCGTTTATGCTCATATCCAGCGAAACACACATTCGCTACCTGGAGCCCATTAGACAGGCCGGCGCTATTGCCATTCTCCCAAAGCCGTTTGATCCCTCCCACCTTCGCGACGCGCTGATGGCAACGCTGGAGTTCGCCGATCCAACTAATATTCATTCAACTGCCTTCGCGCCCGAGGAACTCAAAGTATTGGTCGTCGATGACAGCCCCATGGCGCGCCGCTACGTGCAACGCGTCCTAGCTAACATGGGAATACGGCGAATGGTAGAAGCCGAAGACGGTCAAGCAGCGATGCACTTGCTCAAAGCCGAGTCGTTCGACCTCATGGTCACGGATTTCAATATGCCACAAATGGACGGCGAAGCCTTGGTACGTTACGTTCGCACTGAAAGCGATCATCCAAACATGCCGATTCTTATGGTGACAAGCGAAACGGACAATGGCCGCTTAGCTCAGGTTGAAAAAGCAGGCGTTTCCGCCATTTGCGACAAGCCCTTCGAACCCAGAACGGTGCGTGGTTTATTGGAGCGAATTCTAGTTCATTAACCGACAGTCGTACGAAGGGTACAGCGAACGTGCCCGAATTCTGCATAGCGATATCAGGAATGGAACTCACGATGGTCGTCACGCTATGAAACCTCCAAAAATTGTCGCTCATCGCGGTTATGCCGCACGATATCCGGAAAACACGCTAGAAGCATTACAAGCCGCCGTCGACGCCGGCGCTCGGCACGTCGAGGTTGATGTTCAACTCACCGCTGACCACGTCGCCATTCTCATCCATGACGACGACCTTCTCCGCACCTCGGGCATCGAGGGACCCGTCATGGAACTAAGCTGGGAGGCCATCCGCGATTACACCGTGGGTGAAACACAACGGCTTGGCGACGATTTCAGCCACGTACGCGTCCCCAGTGTTAGCGATCTTGCCGCTTGGTTGCGTCGCAACACTGGCGTGTGCGCATTCGTCGAAATTAAAGAAGAAAGCCTGGCTAAATTTGGCACAGACTGGGTTATTCGAAGAGTGTTGGACGCCTTAGAACCTGCGTTAGAGCAATGCGTCATTATTTCCTATGACGTGACGGCGCTCGAAGAAGCGCGCCGATACGGCGGCACGCCGATAGGCTGGGTTATCCGCAACTGGAACGGCACGGACCACTCGCGCGCCGACACCCTCAAACCCGACTATCTCATTTGTAACTACAAAAAAATCAATAGCGATCTTTGGCCAGGTCGATGGCGTTGGATTCTCTATGAAATCACCGACGCGAACTTGGCCATGGAATGGGCGGCACACGGTGTCGAATTCGCAGAAACAATGGCGGTTGGCGAGTTAATGGCCGACCCACGCTTCGCGTGAAAGCCGATGTCGACGTGCTCGT
>JANOTC010000188.1:0-3182 GCA_031416175.1 Gammaproteobacteria bacterium | reverse complement strand
GAACCGTGCCAAAATTACCAAACCATAAACAAAATGACCTATTCAATAAATGAGCGCGAGCCACTTTTCTTCGTTCCACACCCCTCGCGCCGCGCTAGAATCCGCACAACGGAACCATCTTCCTTACTCACGGCCCAATCCATTTATATGATATTTTCAAACGACCGCAATGAATTGCGACAAATGTATGTTAACGCCTGGCGTAAGCGCGGGGCGAAGTTGCCGCTTGAGCCATTAGAAACGCAAATCGCGGCGGTGGTGGAGCGTCACCCGGAATATCACAAGATGTTACTTTCCTCGGAAAAGGCAGTGGCGAAGGATTACTCGCCTGAGATGGGCGAAGCCAACCCTTTCCTGCACATGGGGATGCATTTAGCCATTCAGGAACAAGTGAGTATTGATCGGCCTCCGGGCGTGAAAGCCGTATTTGGGGATTTATTAGAAAAACTAGGCGACGCGCACGAAGCTGAACATCAAATGGCGGAGTGCTTAGTCGAATCAATTTGGAAATCACAACGTGACAAAGCTCAACCCGACCTCGCTGCGTATTTGGCCAGCCTGCAAGCTTTGCTCCTTAAATAAAGCGCGAAATAGCGTGAAGTTATTAGCCGTTTTGCTGACGTTTGCACTTGCGCTTGGCTCTTGTCGCTCGAATAACGACGACGTGACGATTGACCCTTCCGCCAATTGGGATGAGCAAGTTCGCCTCAGCAAGGTCGCCGACACGAACGACGCTGAAAATATCGTAGAAGTTAGTCTAGAAGCCGTCGAAACCGAAGTTGAATTGAGGCCAGGCGTTAAGACGAAAATGTGGACGTACAACGGTAAGTTTCCTGGCCCCACTATTGAGGCGAAGAAAGGCGACACGTTAATTGTTAACTTCACCAACAAATTACCGCAAGAAACCACCATTCACTGGCATGGCGTTGAGGTTCCGGCCGACATGGACGGTAGTCATTTGTCACAGCATCCAGTGCAACCGGGCGCCTCGTTTCGTTACGAATTTAAACTCACCACCGCCTCCACCTTTTGGTATCACCCGCACGTCAATACGGACGAACAAGTGGAAAAAGGCTTGTATGGCGCGCTCATTGTCCGTGACGCCGAAGAAGATCAACGCCTAGCGCTACCTAGAAAAGAATTAGTGTTAGTGCTTGATGACATATTGCTCAACGCTAGTGGCGAACCCGACCCGGGCCAAATCACTGCCTTCACCAGTTCAGACCCTGTTACAAAAGCCACTCTGGCCTTGAATGGTCGCGAAGGCAATTTGATCTTGGTGAACGGTCGTAACTTTCCCACGATAAACCTCACGGTGGGTGAGCCGGTGCGCGTTCGAATTATCAACGCAGCCAATACGCGCTTTTTTCGCCTTTCCTTTCCGGATCAGGATGTGTACCGCATTGGCGGCGACGGCGGTTTGATTGGCCAATCTGAAATTGTGACAACGATTAATCCAGTGTCTAGTTCTGGCGTTAACTGCGCACCTCATTGCGGTCACAAGCCCAGCGCACGTGATGCAAGCTCCGCGACACCCACAACAAAGTCAGACCCCAACCCGTCTAAAGGTCTCATGTTAGTGCCGGGTGAGCGCGCCGACATCATCCTCACGCCCACGGCCGTCGCAGGCGACTACGCCTATATCGACTGGCATGACTTTCCACGTGGTCGTCATAGCATTGAAAAGAACCCGGACGACAGCCTAAAGCTGGCTCATGGCGTGGCCAACGATGGCTTAGGTACGGCATTTCGTGTCGCTCGTTTTAGCCTAACCAAGAATCCGGATGCCGTGCCGTACGTTCCGCCCACAACATTGAAAACTATCGCAGCACTAACCACAACCGTCGACACACCGAAGTTGCGCATTGACCTTGGC
Organism: Gammaproteobacteria bacterium; assembly: GCA_031416175.1. Taxonomy (GTDB): domain Bacteria; phylum Pseudomonadota; class Gammaproteobacteria; order S012-40; family S012-40; genus JANOTC01. The sequence continues at coordinate 1,306 of JANOTC010000188.1, read as the reverse complement.
CACGATCTGCCGACGAATTCGGGCGATGTTGCTATGTACGCGGCCCTCGATAGCCAAGGCAAGGGTATTCCCTTCGCACAACTCACCGATGCCGATGCACTCACGGCGAAAGTGGGGCAAACCTATATTTGGGAAGTCACCAACCACACCATGCATGACCATCCGTTTCATCCGCACGGGTTTTCATTTCAATGGTTGGAGACTCAATATGTGGACCTGGACGACCCCACGAACGTGACAAAAAATCGCATCGAAAAAGCCACAACGGCGGAGAACAAAGACAGTATCCGCATTCCAAGTAGAACGGGTACAGTCGACGGGCGCAGCTACACCATCGTGCGCTTAGCCGTGAAATTCGACGACACTGACCGCGAAGGAAAAGCCGTGGGAAGCGGCAAAGAACCGATGTCGATGAGCGGTATGTCTCATCCGGGAGGCTGGTTGATCCATTGCCATATTTTGGAACATGAAGTCGGCGGCATGGCCACGTATTTGAATCTAAGCATGCCGTAAAATAAAAGCTTTGTCAGTTCCGGTTGCTCCGCGCAAGGCATAGCCGTTATCATGCCTGAACTTTAATGACTCGAACTGGCACCGCCTGCAACTTGCATGAAATTTCTGACGGCTTACTTTCCGCGACACGTGATCCTCCGCTTACGCTCCGCTCCTAACGCTTTAGGATTGTTCTTGTTGCCTGCTTTAGTGGCACTAAGTTTTACACACTACGCAGAAGCCGCGCCGCTAGAATCTGCCCGCGATGGAAGCTTAATAGCCTACGACGACGCTACCGTTTTAGACACACAGTCTGGACTCATGTGGACACGGGCTGACAATGGCATCTCGGTCGATTGGTACGGCGCGCAACGCTATTGCGCCCAACTGCGCCATGCGGGGTACACCGACTGGCGCCTGCCCAGCACGCAAGAGTTGGCTACGCTCTTCCCCGCGCCACGGCCGAAAGTTCAAGCGGCCGCCAGTGTGCCAAAGCTGCTGACGGTTTCCGGCACGTTGCTATGGAGCGGCCAAACCCTTTTTGAACCGGCCTTCGGCACTGAACCCGTAGCTAACGTGCTGAACACGACAAAGAGCGGAAAACTCGAAGTCGCGCCAAAACATCGGGCCGACTTGAACAGTGGCGATCCTAAGCGTTGGCAAAATTTGCGCGTCATCGCCGTGCGCAGAACGCATGCTCAAACGGTAACCCAGCCTAGTGATCCTTTTAACAAGCGTGTAGATCGCTTCCGTTCCCGTGCGGGCGCTTTAACAACGGCTAAAAATTTATCCGCCGCACTCCAACTCGCCCTGG
>JANOTC010000187.1:0-8486 GCA_031416175.1 Gammaproteobacteria bacterium | reverse complement strand
TGCCTGTGTTGGGCGCGGATACGGAAGTTATTTTAGATGGGCGTGTTTTGGGCAAGCCGAGGGATAAGGCGCAAGGCATCGCGATGCTGGCCTCCTTGGCTGGGCGTACGCACACCGTTTTGTCTGCTGTCGCCTTGGTTGGGGATGGCCTTGAAGTTGTTGTTGTGCAGGAAAACAGCGTGAGCTTGCGCGCGATGACTGAAGCTGAACTTTCGGCCTATTGGGATACCCAGGAGCCGGTGGATAAAGCGGGGGGTTATGCGGTGCAAGGTCTTGCCGCCGTTTTCATTGAACGCCTAGAAGGTAGTTACTCGGGGGTAATGGGTTTGCCTCTGTTCGAAACGGCGAAGCTACTCTCTGAGTTTGGCGTACACGTTATCTAAACATTTATTTATGCGCGCTATACAGGCATGATCGAGAAACAATGAGCGAAGAAATACTAATTAATGTTACACCTCAGGAAACACGGGTTGCGGTCGTCGAAAACGGCGTATTGCAGGAAGTGTATATTGAACGTGCGCGCAAGCGTGGTTTGGTGGGGAATATTTATAAAGGGCGCATTGTCCGAGTGTTGCCTGGCATGCAGGCCGCCTTCGTCGACATGGGTTTGGAACGCGCGGCTTTTTTGCATGCGTCAGACATTTATGCGGCGCCCGTGGCGGAGTTAATGGCCGAAGAACGGCGGGAAACGCCGCCCATTACTGCCCTGGTCACCGACGGGCAGGAAGTGTTGGTGCAGGTGATAAAAGATCCCCTCGGCACTAAAGGTGCGCGATTAACGACGCATATTACGATTCCTGCGCGCTTCTTGGTGTACATGCCTTATACCAATCATGTGGGCGTTTCTCAGAAAATTGAGAACGAGCCGGAACGCGTGCGCTTAAAAAATGTTATTGAAAATGTGCTTCGCGAATCGGGTGTTTCCGGTGGCTGCATTGTGCGCACAGCCGCGGAAGGCGTGGATGAAGCGGCGCTCAGGGCGGATGTTCAATTTCTTGGGCGGGTGTGGGATTCAATAAGAGAAAAGGCGGTGAGTGCGCCCGTTTGTACGGCGGTGCATGATGACTTGGCGCTGGCCATGCGTGCAATCCGCGACTTAGTGGGCACGGGCGTCGAGAAAATTCGCATCGACTCGAAAGAAGCGCACCGTAAAGTAACGAAGTTCGTGACGAAGTTCATTCCGGAGATTTTGCCCGGTATCGAACTATATCAGGGGCCGCGCCCGATTTTTGATCTTTATGGCGTGGAAGATGAAATTCAAAAAGCCTTGCAGCCCAAGGTGCAATTGAAGTCGGGCGGCTATTTGATCATTGATCAGACCGAAGCGATGACGACAATTGATGTGAATACAGGCGCGTTTGTTGGCCATCGCAATCTAGAAGAAACGATTTTTAAGACGAATTTAGAAGCCACGCAGGCCATCGCGCGCCAAGTTCGCTTGCGCAATTTGGGCGGCATTATCATCGTCGACTTCATTGATATGATAGACGAGGAGCACAAGCGCCAAGTTTTGCGTGCGCTGGAAAAGAGTTTAGAGAAAGACCACGCGAAGACGCAGATTAGTGAAGTGTCTTCACTCGGCTTAGTGCAAATGACGCGCAAACGCACGCGCGAAAGTTTGGAGCATGTTTTGTGTCAAGCCTGTCCGACGTGTAATGGTCGCGGAAAAGTGAAGTCGCCGGAAACAGTCTGTTATGAAATATTTCGGGAAATATTGCGTGAGTCACGCCAGTTTGATGCGCAAAGCTTTTTAGTGTTGGCTTCGCAGCCGGTGGTGGATTTGATGTTAGACGAAGAGTCCGCGAGTATTGGTGAGCTTGAGGCGTTTATTGGCAAGCCGATCAAGTTTCAAGTGGAGTCGCAATATGCGCAAGAACTCTACGATGTGGTGTTGTTGTGACAATGGGCGGGATTATCTCGTTGTATTAACTGCGTAAAGGACTATTGTTCAGCCTGTGAATGGATTAGTAAGGGCATTTAAGTGGCTCGGATATTCGCTACTCTTTGCAGTGGCGGGCGTGTTGCTGCTGGCAGCGGTGGCAACCGTTGTCGTGCGCGGCGTGCTGGCGTCTGCCGATTCTTATCGCAGTGAAGTCGAAAGCCTTGTTGCGCAATATATTGGCCAGCCGGTCCATATCGGCGCGCTGAGTGCGTCGTGGAATGGTCTGGATCCAGAATTGGTTCTTGAAGATGTCGGCTTTTACACGGCGGATCATTCGCGTTTTTTTGCGCAACTTAAACGTGCGCATATCGGCTTGAATTTATTGCAGACCTTGCGCACGCGTGAAGCGGTTGCTGGCGCAATTGTGGTCGAGGGCGCTAAATTCGAAATTTCACGGCGCAGTGATGGCGTATTTGAGTTAGACGGGTTGGCCAGCGCGGGCGCACAAAAAGCGCCGGGTGATAGCAGTTTCTCCGACTGGATCATGGCTGAGCGTTCCCTCCGACTCACGCAAAGTGAAATAACGTACTTAGAGGCCAGCGCACCGCCGCGTGTTTACCGCGACGTGAATATCAATCTGCGTAATCGCGATGAACACCACTATGTGGAGGGCACGCTGGCATTACCGATGGATCTCGGCCAGAACTTCAATATTTCAGCCGATATTGTCGGTAACCCATTTGCGGGCGTTGACTGGTCGGCGTCACTTTACGCCAATGGCGCGGGACTCAATCTCTCTCAATTTGCTGTGGGGCGTAGTCTTGCTGGGGCGGGTCTTGCCCAAGGTATAGCGTCGTTCCGAGTTTGGGGTGATTGGCGTGAGGGTCGCCTCGCTGAGGTAAAGGGCGAGGTGATGGGTAGCGGCGTTCGCGTTGTCGCTCCCGAGACTGGCCGCGTGGCGGTTTTGGACGAAGTAAATGCCACATTTTCGGCTGCAAAGGCGCAGAACGCGTGGGGCGTGTTGGTTAGTTTTGACAAGCTTAAAGGCGAAGACGGTGAATGGCCGCCGAGCCGTCTTGAAGCACGTTTTGTTCCGACGCCGTTGAGTGTTGAAGCGACACTGACACAATTGAATGTGGAAGATCTTGGTCGGTGGCTTTCCGTGACCAATGTGTTGTCGAGTTCGGCGGCGGAAACAATTTATAACGTTCGTCCGCGTGGTCAGTTGAATAACATTAAAGTTACCTACAAGAAACCGCCCGATGAAGACGCGACTTTTTCTGTTAGTTCGGACTTTGAACGCTTGGCGACAGATAGTTGGGAAAAAATTCCGGGCCTGGAAGGTTTGCAGGGTAGCGCGAAAGCCACAGAATCGGGTGGCCGCGTTTCCTTTCGTTCCGGTGAGTTTCCGCTTACATTCCCTTGGCTATTTCGTGCGCCGATTAAGGTGACGCAGATGATGTCGGCGGTCGACTGGCAGCGTGTCGGTCATGGTTGGGAGATGCGCACTGACGGGCTACACGTCGCGACGGCCGACGTAGCTTTGGGTGGGCGCGTGAGGATAGTGATTCCGAGCGGGGACGAATCCACATTCGTTGATTTGGCCCTGCGTACCGGGAGTGGTAGCCTTGAGGCAGGCAAGCTGATGTCGTATTTGCCGACGGGGCTACTTTCCAAGGGTCTGACGCAATGGCTGCAAAGTTCAATTTTGGGTGGTCAACTGACGTCTGTCGCCGCGTTGATGTACGGGCCAGTGCGTGATTGGCCGTTCAAGGCGAGCGAAGGGCAGTTTGACTTGGCGGTCGGTGTGAGTGGTGTCGTTCTTGATCACACCAAAGGTTGGCCGATCATTGACGGCATTGAGGGTGAGTTTCGTTATCGCGGTAGTGATCTCACGTTTGACAGTCGCAACGCACGGATTTTTGGCAACACGATTACCGAAATGCACGTGGCTATCGCCGACCTCAATGCGCCGTCGCTAACGCTAACAGTGAAAGGGCGTGTGGTGGGTGATTCAGCGGGTAAATTGCGTTACTTGCATGAGTCGCCGTTAGAGGACGTATTTGCCAAGCCGCTCCGTGTGTTCGATTTGACGGGAAATAGTAAATTGGAATTGTCCTTGATTGTTCCTTTTGCTGAGAACGAAAAAGTTCGCGCAAACGGCGTTCTCACGTTTGAAAAAAATCGGTTTAGTTCGAAGGAATATAAGCTCGATGTTCACGACTTAAGCGGCGACTTGAAGTTTGATGAGAAGAGCGTTACTTCGCCCAAGTTGCTGGGTCTGTTGGGCGATGTTGCGGTCGAGAGCACATTGCGCACACAGTTAGATCAATTGCCTCACCAATTAATTATTTCAAATCGTGCTGCGCTGTCTGCCGATGATGTGGGAAAAATGTTAGGCGATTATTTGGAAAAATCGCATTGGGCGGAATATCTTCAGGGTCGGACCGACACCAGTCTTGAGCTGCGTTTACCGTTCGGTAGCGATAGTTCGCGCACGCCGATGTCGCTACATATTCGTTCCGATCTCAAGGGAATGGCGGTGTCATTACCGAAGCCAATTCAAAAGCCAGCCGACAATTCGCGCCCCTTTTCACTTGATTTTGAGTTAGTGGGCGATCCAAGAATTTTGCGCGTCAACTATGGTTACGTGGGTAGTCTATTTGAGATTGTGCGGACGGCGACTGGCCCGACCGTGCGGCGTGGTGGGGTAAGTTTTGGTGGTGAAGCGGCGTTGCCGAGTGAGTATGGCTTTCGCTATTCTGGGGGCATTGATGAGTTTTCGTGGGGGGCATGGTCCGACGTGTTGACGCCCTCGGACGGTAGGCAGCCGTTGTTTAAGAGTGACGGCGCAAGTTCGACGCAATTCTTTGATATTCGCTTTAGCAAGCTGGAAGTATTTGGTGCGCATTTCAAAGCGGTGGCGATGCAAGCGTCAAACAGTGCGCAAGGTTGGTCGGTGCATACCTCAGGTCCGGAATTGGAAGGTAGCGTATATTTCCCCACGGTGGCAAAGAGCGCGCCTTTGCTTATTGATATGGATCGGTTGCACATCACGACAGAGGCATCGCGTTCGGCGTCCGCCCCCATTGATCCACGCACGTTGCCTGAAGCAAAAGTGGTGAGTCGTGCATTTCGTTATAACGGTTTAGATCTAGGTCAATTGCAGCTTGAGGCGTCACGCGTTGAGGGCGGGCTGCATTTGGATGGCCTGAAACTGTCCTCGTCCAATACGCAAATTGAAGCGAAAGGGGATTGGGTTGTCGAACAAGAGCGTCAGCGCAGCGCGTTCGATATCGACATGAAAAGCGGCGATATGGGGACGACGCTAACAGATTTGGGGTACGCAGGAACCATGGCGGGTGGGCGCACGGCAATGAAAATCGTTGCCAATTGGTCGGGGAGTCCTGCCGATTTCGCGTTTGAACGCCTCTCTGGAAAAACGACCTTGCGCATTGAAAAAGGCCGCTTACTGGATGTCGATCTCGGTGCGGCGAAAATATTCGGCTTAGTGAGCATTGCGGCTTTGCCGCGTCGATTATTAGGTGATTTTGGCGATGTGTCGCGAAAAGGCATGACCTTCGATGCGATTGTGGGTGAGTACGAATTGAAAAACGGCAATGCGTTCACATCCGGTGTTATTGTTGACGGCCCCACGGTGCGCTTAGCGCTTGCAGGTCGAATTGGTTTGGCCAAGCGCGATTTTGATCAAGTCATTACTGCCATACCGCCTGCACTTGATAGCTTGCCTTTGTTAGGGGTAGCCGTGACGGCAGCGCCGCCCCTTGGGGCGACCCTTTTTGTCGTTCAAAAGTTATTCCAAAAATATTTCGACGACTTGACTGCGGTACAATATACCGTGGTCGGTCGCTGGGAAAATCCGGTGATTACCAAGGTTGATAAACCGAGCGCAGAGCCGGAACGTCATATTCTGGATGAGTAACGGCCAGGTTTGTGCAGGGAAAGTGCTTGCGTCGAAGTGATGACGGCGCTCGGTTAAATTCGTAAGGCGAAGTAAAAGTAAGGAGCAGATTAAGATGAAACGGGTTGCGGCCATTCAGATGGCGTCTGGACCAAACGTGGCGGCTAACCTCATTGAGGCAGAGCGACTCATCGGCAGAGCGGTTGCTGCTGATGCTGGATTGGTAGTGCTACCTGAAAACTTCGCGATTATGGGTTTTTCTGATCAAGATTTGCTCAAAGTGCGCGAGCGCGACGGCGTGGGTCCCATACAAGATTTTCTGCGCGAACAAGCCAGTAAACACAATATCTGGATTGTCGGCGGGACCCTCCCCATTGAAGCGAAAATTCCCGACAAAGTGCGCTCAGCGTGTTTGGTATTTAACGACAAGGGCGAGCGCGTTGCTCGCTACGATAAAATTCATTTGTTCGATGTCGAAATTGTCGACAGCGGCGAAAGCTATACCGAATCGAAAACCATTGAGCCGGGTTCCGATATTGTGGTGTTCGACACGCCAATGGGCAAAGTAGGTTTAGCGATTTGTTATGACATTCGTTTTCCCGAATTATTCCGTCGCCTGTTAGACAAGGGTGCGGAGATTTTTGCGGTTCCTTCCGCCTTTACAGCGATCACCGGCAAAGCGCATTGGGACACCTTAGTGCGCGCGCGGGCTATTGAGAATTTATGTTATGTCGTCGCCGCCGCTCAAGGGGGCTACCATGTTAATGGCCGGGAAACGCACGGTGATAGCATGATAGTTGATCCATGGGGGCGTGTGGTTGACCGATTACCGCGTGGTTCGGGTTTTGTCGTTGCCGATATAGATCGCCAGCGCCTCGAACGGACACGCTTACATTTTCCAACTATTCACCATCGCAGGTTGTAGTGCTTAATTATGCAAACTGTTAGTGATCTTACACGCGCGCTTATTCTTGAACCTAACGGTTTAACGCCTGATATTTTGGGTAGCGCCTTGGGCCAAGTGATGTCGCATGGCGGCATTGATAGCGCGGACTTCTATTTTCAGGCCAGCCACTACGAATCGTGGTCGCTGGAAGATGGCATTGTCAAAGACGGGAGTTTTGGCATTGAGCAAGGGGTCGGTGTGCGCGCCATCAGTGGCGAGCGTACTGGCTTTGCGTATTCCGACGAAATGACGATGCCTGCGGTTGAACAGGCGGCGCGCACCGTGCGTGCGATTGCCCGCAGTGGTCAAAGCGCGAGCGCGAAAATGCCCGGGCGTATGGAGGTGGGGCGTAGCCTTTACCGTCCAATCGACCCGCTAGGCACGCTGGGCGAGCAAGAAAAATTGCGTTTAATGGAATCTGTTGATGCCGAAGCGCGCCGACTTGATCCGCGCGTTAAGCAAGTTATGGTGAGTTTGGCATCAACGCGTGATGTGATCATGGTGATAAGTTCGGACGGCACCTTGGCCGCCGACGTGCGCCCCTTGGTGCGAATGAGTGTTAGCGTAGTGGTGGAAGATAAAGGTCGCCGCGAAACAGGTTCTTCCGGTGGCGGTGGTCGGGTGGGTTATGAGCATTTTGTGGATCAGCAACGTGGCCTAGGCTATGCGCGGGAAGCGGTGCGGCATGCGCTGGTTAATCTCGATGCAGTTGATGCGCCAGCCGGCAGCATGATGGTGGTGTTAGGGCCAGGCTGGCCCGGCGTATTGTTGCATGAAGCGGTAGGGCATGGTTTAGAGGGTGACTTCAACCGTAAGGGCAGCTCTGCTTTTGCAGGTCGATTAGGTGAGCGCGTGGCCTCGCCGTTGTGCACTGTGGTGGATGATGGCACCTTGGTGGGCCGTCGCGGCTCGCTCAATATCGACGATGAAGGCACCACGACGCAGTGCACCACCTTGATTGAAAATGGCGTGTTAAAAGGTTATCTGCAAGATAAGCTCAATGCGCGACTGATGGGAATGACACCGACGGGCAATGGTCGACGCGAATCCTATGCGCATTTGCCGTTGCCGCGTATGACTAACACCTATATGTTGGCAGGGGCGCACACGCATGAAGAAATTATCGCTTCGGTTAAGAAAGGCCTCTATGCCGCCAACTTCGGCGGTGGCCAAGTTGATATCACCTCGGGCAAGTTCACCTTTTCCGCTTCCGAAGCCTATTTAATTGAAGATGGAAAATTAACCCGCCCCGTGCGCGGTGCAACTTTAATTGGTAACGGTCCTGATGTGCTTAATCGAGTCAGCATGGTCGGCAACAATTTGAAGTTAGACGAAGGCGTCGGCTCCTGCGGCAAAGAAGGTCAAAGTATTCCTGTGGGTGTGGGCCAGCCGACGTTACGCGTCGATGGCATCACCGTCGGCGGAACCAGTTCGGGCTAAAGTAACATTATGAGCACTAACATGAGTAGTACCGCCGCTGAGCGTGCCACATACACGGCGATTATTGAATCGGCCATCGCCGAAGCGAAAGCACAAGGCGCCACAGCGGCTGAGGCATCAGTGGGCGTGGAAACAGGCTTGTCGGTATCCGTTCGTATGGGCGACGTTGAAACGCTGGAATATCATCACGACAAAGGCTTAGGCGTCACGATTTATATCGGCAATAGCAAAGGCTCGGCGAATACGTCGGACCTCAGTGCCGACGCAATTCGTGCTGCTGTGCGTGCCGCGTGTGG
>JANOTC010000186.1:0-3384 GCA_031416175.1 Gammaproteobacteria bacterium | reverse complement strand
GTGATTTTTTTGATTTCCATCGGTTTGTCCGACATAGCCGGTTGCCCGCCGAAAACGCGACCCGCAATCACCGGCAGCGCAGCCAAGCCTAAGCAACTAATTACAAATTTACGTCTGTTCATGGTGTGTTCGCCTCTGAATACTTACTTACTTGATATATATAGTCTAAACGACCAAAATCACTAGGCAATCCCGAAATAGTCACAAATTTGTCACGGGGCGAAAAAATACAAATTTCGTTGCAAAACGCGCGCCGCGCCGTTTCTGAGGATTAAGTATGCAGGCAAATTATCACAGAATTATCGCGCCGCTTGTGCCGGTTGCAGCGGCTGCCCGGCCAATTTTTGCGAAATAACAGGGCTAGCCGAGGGTTCGGCGACGATTGTCCGCAGACCGTCAATCCTACCTGAAATAGCAATGAAAACAAGGAGACACGCGCTCATTGCCGCGCAACCGATCAACCATGTATATTGAGCTAGTCGAAAACACGGAATTCGGACACGGAGGATTCAAAGCAGTATGCCCGTCTTGGATATTACGGCCAATCAATTACGGCCGATGATCGGCCTTCGTGTGCGTCACAACAACGTTTTATGCGAAGTAATGGATATTCTTGACGACGGACCCACACTCGTTCTTGTCGATTTAGATCAACACACGCGCATTCAACCCGACCAGCACGGTGAAGCACATCGACGCGTACCGCAAACGTATTCCATCGTGCTATTCAACGTGGAACACAACCAATTCTCGCCTGCATTTCTGGCGCTGGAGCCGATGGACGAATAGACATTCGAACACGCGAAGTGCTGCGCTATCAGACCACACGCGTCCGATAGCGCAGAGCACTGTTTCAGGATCAAAAATTTAGCCTCTCATACTTTTTGAAACGCCGGCGCAAACACCTCCCGCGCGAATTGTTCCAACGTGGTAACCGTTGTATTGGCGGGTGTACGCAAGGCGGATTTTTGCATCCAACCCATATTGAACGCGTTATTCAACTCATAGAAGTTTCGCGCCACGTCGGCGGAAAAGCCGGCGCTTTCCAAGCCACGTTTGAAATCATCTTCTGAAAATTGCACATAGGGCAGGCTAGTTCGACCAATGGCGGCACCCAAAATGGCGGTTGCCTCTAACATGGTGTAGTCACGCGGCCCGAGTATATCGCGCATCATATTGGTTGTGAACGTAGGCACACTTAAGTACTCCAATGCGACCCCCGCAATGTCACGCGTCGCCACCATAGGCAAGCGCGTATCGGGACGCATTGCGCTGCCATTTATTCCTGCTTGCTTGATCATACCAATTGAGCCGAGATGATTTTCCATGAAATAGGTGGGCCGCAATATCACGGAGATCAACCCGGGAACCCCACGCACGGCGTTTTCAAATTCGCGCAAACCAAGAATAGGCCCCGTGCCTGACGCCAATTCACTGCCAAGGCTGCTCAATGAAACAACGCGTTGGATACGGGATTTCTTCACACCTTCAATCAAGCTCGCACCCAAATGGCGCTGATCGGCGCGCATATCTGGCGCCCCATAGTGTGGCGGAATCATTAAAAACGCGGCGTCCGCGCCGCGCAGGGCATCGCTCACAAATGCCATATTGTCAATCGACCCGATACGCGCTTCAGCACCCAATTGCACGAGGGGCGAAAGTCCATCTTTGCCACGCCCTACCGCGCGGACATTTACACCATTTTTCAAAAGGCGTTCCGACAGCGCCCGGCCAATATTTCCTGTTGCGCCAATAACAGTCACGGTATATGTCATATGAATTCCCTTCCATGAATTGAAAACCAGTACGAACACTCAAGTCGAGTTAGCGACCTACCCCAAAGGCGACATCCATAATGTGGAAAAGGTATGAATACGTATAGTTAGCGCGAGGGAAAATTGCAAGGTGCCCTCGGGTTGACAACGGGGTATTCCCACTAACTTGCCGGACGTTTGGAGTCCTGATGGTCAAGTACATCGAAAATTCCTTCATGCGGGCATAATTTAGGATGCTGGATTTGGAGCCACCCTAGATTTCACAAGCAGGATTAACGCTCCTAAAAGCTTTTGAATGTGTCGTCGGGTTGCCTCATCCGTGAGCACGCCTTGTAAATTAAAACATTGAGCGGCATCGCTGATCATCACCTCCGGTAGATTGACCACGGGCATATCGAGTGCGACAAGAACCTGCCTAAGGTGATATTGCGCACGGGCTGTGCCCAGATTGCCGACAGATGCGCCCATTATCGCCGCAGGCTTGCCTAGCCAGGCACTTTGCCCATAGGGCCTAGAGGCCCAGTCGATGGCGTTTTTTAGCACACCTGGAAAAGAATAATTGTACTCTGGCGTGGCAAAAACAATGGCATCGGCAGCCAAAATCTGCCGCTTGAATTCAAGTACAGCAGCAGGTAATGGTATTTCATTTTCTTGGTTGAAAAGCGGGATGCCATGGAGATCAAGCAGGTTTAACGCGACACCGTCAGGCACCAGCTTCTGCGCCGCTACCAGCGCAAATCGGTTATAGGATTCCTTGCGCAAGCTTCCAACTATGCCCAAAATTTCTATTTTTTTCATCGCGTCGTTCCTTTTTACGGGTTGGCGACACGACTACCGCGAACGCTACAAATACCCGCACTGTGATCTACGATAATAGGCCCACCCAACAAAGAACTCCGTGCGATTACGAACAGATGAGAAAATTAATCGCGTCGTCAAATTGCGCAGTCAATGCGTGGTCGCGTAAGCATTAGGTATTGTCTGTCGCGCCTTTGAATTTTCACATTGAGTGACGTCATATTTTGCTGCTTCGAAGTCACCGGGATCAATAAATGAAACCAGCGCGGCAAGCGGCGCTAGTTGGGCAAACAATAAGGAAGTCAGTAATTTTATACCCAACGGCCCTCGGGCAAGTGACACGTGTGGATCGGCAAAGGTGCCGCTCACTTTCCATGGCGTTCTCAGCGAGAGAGGACTAAAGTCCTTAGGCATAACAACGGCCCGTACGTTTATCGCTTCATCGGCCAACGATATCGAGCCTTCCATTCGAATGACGGTGTCGCTGGTATCCAAAACCAGTGTGCGGGGGCGGACTAACCCTCCTTCGATCGCCAAGTCCGCTACTGCACACGAAATCAACAGTGAATCATCGCCCTTCAATAAAACGCCTAAGCCCTGGACAACGTCTAGCCCAGCCCCTTCTATCACCAAGTGGGACACAGCGCCCCGACGCAGCTCCATTTGAGCATTTCCGTTTAAGCTAGCTAAGATTTCGGCGGTGGATCTGCCTTGACCTTTAACCTGAGTTTGACCGTGCAGGCGCCCTGATAGGAAAGGGGGCAAGCCCTTGGCGCGTACTTGACGCACCCAGCGTTCCAGGCGGATATCG
>JANOTC010000185.1:0-1984 GCA_031416175.1 Gammaproteobacteria bacterium | reverse complement strand
AGGCTCGGTAGGTTGTCGCATCCATTCGATTAATGCTGAGCGACCGGCAGGTGTTACACGATAGACTTTTTTGGTTGGCTTATCGCTTTGCAAGACTTCCGTGAATGTAACTAAGCCGTCAGCTGCTAGCTTGCTGAGTTCCTTTGGAGATAAAATTCGTAATCAAAACCAAGGGCGCTTTACCCCTAAAAGGAAATTCTCCATGAAAGAATCCAATTCTCTCGCCGGGATCGCGCGTTCACTTACCCACGAATACGACTATGCACCTAGAATTGAGGGTGTGCTGCCGCCAGAATTGCGAGGCACACTCTATCGAAATGGTCCCGGGTTATTCGAGCGGGACAATGTTCGTCGTCGTCACTTGTTAGACGGCGACGGCATGATACAGGCGTTGGACATCAGTAGTGGCACTGTGCGCTATCGCAACCGATTTGTACTCACACAAAAATATGTTTCAGAAGAGAATGCTGGGCGTTTTCTTTATCCAACGTGGTCGACGCTTGCGCCAGGTGGCTGGTTACGTAATGTAGGTTATCCCGTCAAGTCGCAAGCGGGTGTGGCGCCGCTCATGCGTGACGGAGCATTACTCGCCTTTGACGATTTCGGGTTACCCTACGCCCTTGATGCGGATTCCTTGCAAACGATCGGCGAGTTCAAGCCCGGTGGCACAAATTCACTTAGCAGCTATAATGCGCATAGAAAGGTCGACGGGGTAAGTGGAGACTGGATACTATTCGGTCAGAATTACGCACGACACATGACTATAAATGTTTTGATTCTCGGCAAGAACGGCAACGTCAAAAAGCGATTAAGTGAAAAGGTTCCGCGTTACACCTCTATACATGATTGCTTTGTGACCAATCGCTACGTTGTATTCAATTGACACGCACTTAAATTCTCTCCCTACATGATGCTGCTCGGCTTACGCAGCATCATTGACAGCTTCACGTGGGCGCCGCAAATGGGTAACCTGTTATTAGTGCTCGACAAGGAAGGCGTGGAAGCACCCCGCTATATCGAAGCACCTGCAGCATTCATGTGGCACAGTTTAAACGCGTACGACTTCGGCAACGACATCGTCGCGGAATTTGTTGGCTACGATAACCCAGATCATTTCATTGGCACCAACGCCTTGCTCTCCGAGATTATGGTCGGCCGCAAAGGCAATGCGGTCTATCCTGGCACCATTAGACGTTATGTCATTAATCTGAAGAAAAATTGTATCTATCAAGAAATTTTGGCGCACGAAAGTTACGAGTTTCAAATCGTTAATCCGCATCGGCTCGGTCACAAACATCGCCACGGCTATTTCACTTACTCAAACGACACCGCGCTGCAAGACACAGGCATTGCACAGTTCGACATGGCTAACGGCCATCGAGAATTGTTTGATTTCGGCAGCAACTTTTTGGTCGGCGAACCCGTTTTCGCATCTCGTCCAGGCACGATTTATAGTGGCGCCGAACCGGAGGAGGAAGGCTGGCTGCTCTCACAGGTATTCGATCTGACAACGCAGACTTCCTTTTTCGCTGTGTTTGCTGCCAACCGCATCGGCGATGGACCCATCGCACGAATACTGCTGGAACATCACGTGCCAATTAGTTTTCATGGCTGCTGGCGCACCCAACATTAGCGCGGTATTTAATAAGTAGTGAACATTGACACCTAGAAATATTGACTTAAATAAATGAATATCGGCGCCGCCGAATATGGCTCGCGCCTGCTCGTGCACTTCCACCAGTAAGGTACCGCCTGGAAACATGCCGTCGTCGGTTCCCATATCTCCGTCTTCACTTATGGTTCCGCCGGGGTACTGAAAGACTGGGGCTTACAACATAAGGATGCCGCATATACAGAAATAACGGAAGTCCGAAAGAAACACCAACTAAAAATGTGCCGAGAATCGGCGCCCAAAGTTTTTTCATTCCTAAGCGACGACCCTCAACAAAAACAAACAACACAAGGACGATTGCCGACACAATCA
>JANOTC010000184.1:0-3671 GCA_031416175.1 Gammaproteobacteria bacterium | reverse complement strand
TAGAAATTATACTCTATTCGTCGCAAAAAATGTCTATATTATTCAATTATTCCAATATGTTATAGTGTTTTCGGGCGGGCACTAATTAGCCGATAAACCGATGCCCATTACGGTATAAACCGCGTTATTGCTCATACTTTTTTATTGACTTTCAATACGTTGGAATCTATATTTCTTATCATAACTCGTTAAGTAATGCCAACTCAGTAAGGCCCGGTGCGCCCACAAAATCAAATTGCCAGAGATCGGCTTAGCGCGGAACTGCGCCGATGGGCGTGCCCATGATGGCGGGGCGCTTGAATTAATCGCGCCGCAAGGCTCGCAACTCGATCTGCACCGTTTGGGCTGGCCCAGTGATCAAGAACATGGAAGCGGATATTGGGAAGGTTTGCCTTACCCTTTGTACGATATGCGTCCACAAGGCTTTCTTGGGCGTAATTTGGCGCATCAATGCTATCAAGAACTCGCGGTCTCACCGAATTTAAACGAATGGTCGGATGACGACATTGTGTATGCACTGACACAACGCGGTTCAGACGTTACTGGCAATTTAATCATCGGCGAGGTGGCGTTCCAGCGCTGGCAGGTCTCGGTAGTTGATCCTGCTCCAGTGTTAGAAGAAATTGGGCTGGCTGAACGCTATTGTGACATGGCGGATCGCGTGGCGAGCCTGGGTATTGTCGGGTCGAGTGCGGCGGGAGAGTTTCCCAAGTTCACCACCTGTCGCGAGCAAAGCGGTACGACAAGTACGCCGCATGTCATCGTAAAGTTTTCTGGCTTAGACAATTCATCAACCGTGCGGCGTTGGTCAGATTTGCTGGTTTGCGAACACATAGCGTTAGAGGTGTTGGCACAAACGACAAGCCTGAGTGCGGCGCATAGCCGGATTCTTCAGAGTGGAGGTCGCACGTTTCTCGAAGTGGAGCGTTTTGACCGACACGGTCGATTCGGTCGGAGCGCACTTGTTACGCTGGCAAGTGTTGATGGCGCATTTGTTGGGAGTGCAGAGTCAAATTGGCCTGAATCTATTCGTCGTCTTGAAGCGCTGAAGTTAGTTCAGGCGTCACTGGAAAGCCCAGTGCAATTGTTATGGTGGTACGGAAAGCTAATCGCGAATACTGATATGCACATGGGTAATTTGTCATTTAGCATGGCGACAGATCTGGGTGCGCAGGCGAAGCTTCACCTTGCGCCAACTTATGATATGTTGCCTATGCTTTATGCGCCGTTAGCGGGAGGCGAGGTTGCGACGCGGGTGTTTACGCCGACACTGCCGCCGCCCAAAGAGCGCGACGTGTGGGTAAAGGCGTGCCATTCAGCCCTTGTGTTTTGGCAGCGGGCACGCGCTGACAGCCGTATTAGCGCGTCATTTCGCCAGGTTTGCGAAGAAAATTATCGACGACTCGATGAAGTGGCGCAACGGATTTAAAAAAGACTAAGCACGGCGCCTTCGCTACTTATTTCTTTAGCACTTATTCCTTCAACCACTGCGCCACAGTTTTCGCGTAGTACGTCAAAATGCCATCGGCGCCTGCACGTTTACAGCCTAATAATGCTTCTAAAACCACAGCGCGTTCGTTCAGCCAGCCGTTTTGTGCGGCGGCTTTGAGCATCGCGTATTCGCCGCTCACGTGGTAAACAAAGGTGGGCATACCGAACGTTGTTTTAATGCGGTACACAATATCTAAATAAGGCATGCCGGGCTTGATCATGACCATGTCGGCGCCTTCTTCAATGTCTAAGGCCACTTCGCGGAGCGCCTCATCACTGTTCGCCGGGTCCATCTGGTAATTATATTTATTGCCACCCGCTAAATTCGCCGCTGAACCCACGGCATCGCGGAACGGGCCGTAGAAGCTCGAAGCATATTTCGCTGAATAGGCCAAAATGCGTGTGTTGCGATGGCCAGCTTGTTCCAGCGCCGCGCGAATAGCGCCAATACGACCATCCATCATATCGGAGGGCGCAACGACATCGGCGCCCGCATCGGCATGGGAAAGTGCTTGCTTCACTAACACATGCACTGTCTCATCATTTAACACATAGCCACTGTCGTCAATTAACCCGTCTTGGCCGTGGGTGGTAAACGGATCGAGCGCCACGTCGGTAATGACGCCCAGTTCTGGAAAGCGTTGCTTGAGCGCCCGCACGGCCCGTTGCGCCAGTGCGTCGGGGTTATAGGCTTCGCAGGCATCTAAGGTTTTGCGTTCAGTGGGTGTGACAGGAAATAAAGCTACGGCAGGCACGCCGAGTTCGCATAACTGTTCGGCCTCACGTAACATTTCGTCGATACTAACGCGCTCTACGCCAGGCATCGAAGGCACCGCTTCGCACCGATTCGCGCCGTCCAAAATGAACATTGGAAAAATTAAATCATTGGCCGTGAGTACATTTTCACGCATAAGGCGGCGACTAAAGTCAGATGCCCGCATTCTGCGCATACGATTGCTGGGATAGCGACCGGAGATTACATTCGTCATGCCAATAATTTCCTAACGTTTCGTTTTAGTTCATCGCGTCGATAATTTTACATACATTGGCGAAGACCGCTGATATCTCGCCGTCGCCACTCAAGGTTTGCAGTTTGTTTTGCTTCTTGTAATATTCAATGAGCGGTTCGGTTTGTTCGCGATACACATTGAGCCGCTTGCGAATGGTTTCTTCGTTGTCGTCGGCGCGGTGTTGCAGCGTGGTGCCGCATTTATCGCACACGTTGGCGACTTTCGACGGTGACGTGTACACGTTATAAATTTGACCGCAGCTGGGACAACTGCGACGGCCTGAGACGCGCTGGATAATGGCCTCAAAATTGACATCAAAGAGGACAGCGCCACTCAGCGGCCAATTCAGTTCTTCGAGCATTTTGTCGAGCGCTTGCGCTTGCACTTGGGTGCGTGGAAAACCGTCCAAAATAAAGCCATGCTTGGCGTCGGATTCGGCCAAGCGCTCGCGAATCATGCCGAGCACGATGTCGTCGGAAACGAGCTGTCCGGCGTCCATCACGGCCTTGGCCTTCTTGCCGAGCGGCGATCCGGCGGCCACAGCGGCGCGGAGCAAGTCGCCCGTGGAAATCTGTGGCACCTGATACTTATCGACCAACATTTTGGCCTGTGTGCCCTTGCCAGATCCAGGTGCGCCAAGAAGGATAATACGCATGTGTCGTTGCCCTATGGAGAGGAATTGAGCGTATTGTAACCGACTTGCTTGGATAATGAAGGCGGAAATTGCGCGCCGCTTCCAATATAATATCGACGAGAATCTAATCAGGTATACCGTGTGAATAAGTTCCCAGAAAATCCAAACCCAGAAATCCCAAACAATAATAGCCTCGTGCCAACTGCAATCCACGCAGAAGAACAGGCACAAAAATTACGGCAGGACGCATTAAATTACCACGAATTTCCGGTGCCTGGTAAATTGTCGATCGAGGTCTCCAAGCCTGCCGCCACGCAGCGTGATTTGGTGCTTGCTTACAGCCCTGGGGTTGCGGAGCCTGTCCGCGCAATAGCTGCCAACCCGGCCGATGCTTACCGTTACACCATGAAAGGCAACTTAGTCGCGGTTATATCCAACGGCACTGCCATTTTGGGTCTGGGCAATTTAGGTGCGCTAGCGTCGAAGCCCGTCATGGAAGGCAAAGCGTTGCTGTTCAAGAAATTTGCCGGAATTGA
>JANOTC010000183.1:0-4964 GCA_031416175.1 Gammaproteobacteria bacterium | reverse complement strand
CTCATTCACTATGCGCGCTGGGTGATTATCGGCAAAGATGAGTTTCCGCGCCTCGACCCCAGTCAGCCCAAAGAAGACCTTCACTATTCTTATATGCTGTTCTTTAGCAACTTTAATGGGAGCTGGGATCAGTATGTTGATTCATTTACCTTTGCCATCCCAGGCGGCCTGGATTTGTTCTGGAAATGGAACATTCGCTACCCGAAGTCGGTGCCGTTAACGCCGTTTCATAAATATATTAAATACAATCAAATTGAAACGCTGCATTATTACAATGCCTACCCGCTCGCTGCGTCGAACGACGTTAAGGGCGCCAAAACCGTTAAAAGCGCACTCATCGCGTTCGAAAAAAACTTTCCCGATGACATGAGTGACGTGGATTTCAAAAAGGCGTACAACACCCTCTTGCGCGGCTTACAACATGATATGGGCGATATGTATCCAACGCCGATTGTCTCCATGTCTGCCCATGATGTTGAAAAGCGGCAACAACGGCGTGAACGGCTAGCTGAGAATGAAGCGCAAAGAAAGGCAACAATAGGAGCACATCAACATGGCCGGTAATATCAGCGGTAACGCCTACGCGCTCACGATTTTGTCGCCGATTATTGACGGCTTTACGCAAGACGAAATCGCCTATGCAGATATTGTACGAAATCATTTGCAAGACTGGAACGCACTATCAAATAGTCCGATGGTCGCGGTGCCCAACACCTATTTATGCCGTTATTTTGTCTTAGATGACGTGTACACCGAATCATTGCCAGGGGCAGGTGTGCTCGACACGCTTTCCGATTTCTACCCTGTTATTTCCGACCCACGTCGGCGCAAAATGCTGCCAAAAGAAGACCATCTGAAGTCGCGTTATTTGGTTTTTTCCAGTAATTTCTATTGTGGACCCAATGTCGATTTGGACGGTTACTTGACCGGCATGTGGAACGCGATGTCCAGTTCGATTACCGACGTCTGGCAATATTGCTACGGCTTCAAAGATGTTTTAGAAGCCGACCCTGCCCAACGGCCTGAACGCTTCGTTGCTTACATGAAAAAGTGTCAACGCTCTGCCGCTTTATTTTTTGTCGGTTCTAACGACGAACCTTTGGACGAGCAATTAAAAGCGCTCTACCTAAAGCAAGAATTCTCCCGATTCGCCGCCGATAACCAAGGGTTAGACACGCCCACGCTGAAATCAAATTTCCGCGCGTTTCTAAAACGCGTCGCCCCCACCAACGTGTCCTCGCCAACTTGGGCGGCTGGAAAATATCGACTTTAGGAGCGGAAAATTGTGACCAAGAAACTTGATTTGTTAGACATCCAGGGCAATGTGATTCGCGCCTATGGCCGCTTCGGTTTCCCCGTGGCGCGCTATGTTTTTCTCAATATCAGAAATTCCGCGAAAGGCAGACAGTTCATTGGCGAAATCACCAAAAAAGTGACCACGTCCGTTGATTGGGGCGATGGACCGGGCCAAATTAAAAGGCCTCAATGCGCCATCAACCTCGCGTTCACGTATCAAGGCCTAAAGCATCTTGAATTGCCCACGGCATCATTGATGGGATTTTCACCCGAATTCGCCGCAGGCATGAAGACACGCAAAGATATTTTGGGGGATGACGGCCCCAGCGCTCCACGATTTTGGGATCCAATTTGGAAGACTAACCGCGTAGAACGGCACAAAGACGTCCATGTATTCGTTGCCCTCAATGCGCAAAGCCAGGCTATTTTAGAAGCAAGCTATGGCGAGCTAGTCAACACCATTAATCAATATGACGGCGGTTTGGTAATCATTGGCGGCCACCTGGGAGAGAACGGCGCATTGTTAGACTACCAAGACGTCAACGTCCTGATGAAAAACGGCAAGCCCACCGCAAACGAACATTTCGGCTACTCCGACGGGATCGCTGACCCCGTTTTTGAAGGCATGCCACGCGACGCACAAAATCCGGGTGGCCGAGGCAAACAGTTGGAGGACGGCACTTGGGCGCCGTTAGCAACGGGCGAATTCCTGTTAGGCCATATCGACGAAGCCAGGGAGTACCCGCCCGCGCCTGACCCCATCCTGCTGTCTCGTAACGGCACGTACATGGTGTATCGCAAATTGCATGAAAATGTGGGTACGTTTGAAGCCTATCTGGACGAGCACGGCAAAAAATATCCCGGTGGAAAAGATCTCCTTGCGGCCAAATTTGTTGGCCGTTGGCGCGACAATGGCGCCCCCCTGGTCAAAGCACCGGATGCGGCCAGCAAAGCAAAATTCGACGCCGAATTTGCGGCGGCCGATGACGCCGGTCGAGACAATATGCTCAGCAACTTCACGTTTGACGACGATATGAGCGGCGCAAAATGTCCGTTTAGTTCGCACATCCGCCGCATCAATCCGCGCGCCTCGCTCGAAATGATTCACGAACCCGGTGACACACCCGGTTCACTAAAAATGAATAAAACCGCATTCGACACGCCAGGCGCGTTATCGAATCGCCGCAGATTATTACGACGCGGCTTGCCCTATGGTATATGTAAAGACCGCAATCGCGACGACGGCAACCATGGCATCATCATCATGATGATTAACGTCGACATCAATCGCCAATTCGAATTTGTGCAACAACAATGGATCAACTACGGCAACGATTTTAAAGCAGGCAATGACAAAGAAATCATTCTTGGCAATCACGGTGACGGCGACAACAACGGGCTGCCTAGCAAAGCCGTTATCCAGGTCGATCCCAATAGCGACGAAGCACCGTATATCCTAACCAAGATCCCGCGCTTTGTGGAAACGCGGGGGGGCGAATATTTCTTTGTGCCGAGCATGACGGCGTTGAGAATGATTGCTAAGGGGATTGTGGATCCGACGTAAGTAAAATTAGCAATTAAATCATGATTCCCATCACTCACCATCCCAGCTTCGAGGTTCCCGCCTCGCCACCTTATTATACTCATGCCGAAATTTCGAAATGGCTTCATAGACAATTTTACGCGCGCGGTTAATCCCACCCAACGGTCGATGTTCCGGCAATGCATGCCAAGGTGTGAAGGACAAATTCTCACCTAATTTTCTCCGTTCTTCGCTATTAAACTCTTGCGATGGAATTCGTATCGTCGCCACTTTCCGAAACGGCGACGCATATTCCGACCATTCTTTGCCAGGATCTTCGATAGGCATCGCCACCGCGTCGGTTTGGAACTGAACACAGAAATCGAAATACGCATCGCCGTCTTTTAATTGCTTCATCATCGCCAGCCGCAAATAGTCGTCGTGCGGCTGATCCGGAATCGCATCGCGTACTTTGACTTGCGGAATAGCAGAATATTTAACTGCCACTTCGCCAAACAAATAGGGGGTCGTGCTGAAATAGCGTATTTGTAGCGGATTAGCAAAACGAACCATCGACTTGAGTAGATTTAAGGCTACACGCAAATGGGTGAGAAAGTACCAAATTTTCGCGAAAAGGCTGCCCGTGAGAGAGGCGATCAAGCCGTCAAACTCGACCACATCTTTAGTAACGAAAACGTGGGTGCTAATCACGATAAAGTCGTGCGTCTGCTCGCTTTCTTCACCTGCCAGGATTTTTTCTCCTGCCACGCCCATCAACTTGATGGCCATGCCCCGGATATCGCGGCCCTTATCAGGATTAATAGTGCCGTCCTGATTGGAAAAACGAATCCAGGCTTGATACGTTTTAGGTGTTTTAAATAGCCCGACACGCAGTTCGGCGGGTAAGTTTGACTCCACCACGAATTCCGCATTCACCAAGCCGTGCATTTTTGGATGCGCATCTCGGCGCATAATACCCGTTGGATTATCTTTGATTATTTTTTCTTTCAAGCGGGCCGCGAGTTGGGCCGTAAACTTGGACTCTTCGGGCGAAATAGTCTCTGCTGCGAGGGGGGTTTCCATGCCTATTTTTACTCCTTTACTTCCGAGCCATTGTTCATGCTAATTTTCTAACGCGTTGCGCACCCCTTCTAACATTTTATCCACTTCAAATGTCATCATGGAAAGGA
Organism: Gammaproteobacteria bacterium; assembly: GCA_031416175.1. GTDB lineage: Bacteria > Pseudomonadota > Gammaproteobacteria > S012-40 > S012-40 > JANOTC01. The sequence goes on along the minus strand of JANOTC010000183.1, from coordinate 956 downwards.
AAACTAATAACAACATGTAATACGTTCCGTACGACCACTTTGTGTTGGCGCTCACATGGTAATATGCGATGTTTTCGGGCGCATTTTTATCGTATTTTATCGCCTCTATTACTTGTGGCGCCGCCAATAAAGCAATAATAATGAACATTGGACTCGGATGGTAATAAAAGAATCCGAGCATGATGGGAACGCCGAGCAACCAGACGCGCGGCGAAATAATTGCTGTGACACGTCCCCCATCAAACGGCGAAAGAGGAATCAAATTAAATAAATTCAGAAAAAATCCGGCGTAAGACAGAGCCAATAAAAGGTTGCTGTCATACTCGCGGGCAAGAAAATAACACACTAATGCGCCCACCGTGCCTAACACCGGACCGGCCAAGCCCACGTAGGCTTCCACTTCGACATTGTGCGGGAGGTCTTTCATTGAAATCCAGGCACCAACGAAGGGTATAAACGTCGGTGCGCCCACCGCAAGTCCCCGTTGGCGCGCGGCAATATAATGCCCCATCTCATGCACAAAAATCAGCAAAACGAAGCCGACCGCGTACCAAAAACCGAATATGAAGGTATAGGCGAACACAGAAATGAGCATAGTGCCGCCCGTCAGCAGCACTTTACTGAACTTAAATACGGCAAACAGAGCAATGAGCGTTTTTAACATGCGCGCCTAGTACTTCGAGCATTCTTACTGACCTTATTATGCGCTCCCAGTTCGCGCAGAAGCCGCCGAATCAACCACACGCGGCAAGCTAAAATAAAAGGTCGTGCCACGATTAATTTCAGTCTTATACCCCATCGTGCCATTCATACACTCAATCAGCGCTTTGCAGATCGCCAAGCCCAAGCCTGTACCGCCTTTTTGACGGGTATCAGACGAGTCTGCCTGCGTAAACTTCTGGAAAATCTTATCGCGAAACGTCTCTGGAATACCAGAACCGTGGTCAGTCACGCTG
>JANOTC010000182.1:0-1817 GCA_031416175.1 Gammaproteobacteria bacterium | reverse complement strand
ATGAATTGCGCTATGTACTGGTGCCGATCAACTAAAAGTATCCGATTGCGGAATTGTTGGCGGCGTGTTTGCGTTATGTTGAAGCCGGAACGCGCCGACGCATTACGTTTGAATACGTGATGTTAGACGGCGTTAACGACTCGCCTGAACAAGCGCGTGAATTAGCGCGTTTGTTGCGCGCCTTACCTGCGAAAATTAATTTGATTCCGTTTAACCCGTTCCCCAACACCAAATATGAAACGTCCAGCCCCGAGGCCGTTCGCGTTTTCCAAGATATCTTGGTGGCGGCGGGTTACACGGTGATGGTGCGCAAAACGCGTGGCGATGATATTGATGCAGCGTGCGGGCAATTGGCCGGCAAGATTCAAGACCGAACGCGCCGCAGTATCCGTATCCAGCAGCAAGCGGCTGGACCGGTTTGACGAGGCGCACATTGCGACGTTGTTTATTGACTGCCAGTGTTATGGCCGTCAGCGTCGGGATGAGTGCCTGTGTTAGCACGGGCCATGCGAAAAAAGATATTGCGCATGCGAATATGCAGTTAGGCATTGAATATTTGCAGCAGGGTCAGCTTGACTTGGCGAAGGATTATTTGGAGAAAGCCGTTAACGCCGATCCAAATTCCCCTGCCGCACAGGCGATGTTAGCTGTGCTGTATTCGCGCTTGGGCCGCGACGCGTTGGCGGAACAACATTATCGCAAGGCAGTGGATGTCGTGTCGGAAGACGCAGCCGATTACGGTATGGTTCACAACAATTTCGGAACGTTCTTGTGTGATCATGCGCGGTTTGCCGAGGCGAACGCGCAGTTTGTGGAAGCGGCGAAAAGCCGCCTTTATGAATCGCCCGAGGCCGCCTATGAGAACGCCGGATTGTGCGCCTTGAAGGCAGGTTTACCGCAAGAAGCAGAAAGCCACTTTCGTGAGGCGTTGGCTATTCGACCCAACTTGGCGCGACCGCTTTTCCAGATGGCGCAAATTCACTACGATACGCGTAGATATTTGTTAGCCCGCGCGTTTATGCAGCGTTTTCTGGCAGCGGCCACTGAAACCTCGGCGAGCTTGTGGTTGGGTTTGCAAATTGAAAAGGCATTGGGAGACAAGGACGCTGTCCAGCGCTATGCTTCCGCATTGAGAAGTCGGTTCCCAGATTCCGACGAAACGATAAAATTGGATAAGTCCAATTGAACTGAGGGAAGAATTGGCAATGATAGGTAAAACGAGCACACAACGCGAAGGGCGACCCACAGGCGCCGATGCAGCCAGTATTGAAGCCGTTCTGCAGGCCATGAAAGACGCCCATGGAGAAGGTCCGGGGCGATTTTTGAAGCAGTTACGAGAGGCGATGAGTTTATCAGAAACCGAAGCGGCTTCACGCCTTAGCATGAACGTGAGCCAGGTACGGTCGTTGGAAATCAATGATTTCGAACGTCTGCCAGCCCCTATTTTTGTGAGAAGTTTTTTGCAGCGATACGCGGGTTTAGTCGGTTTGCCGAAAGAACAGGTTCAGCAAGCCTATGATCGTCTTGGCGTCAATCAGACGCCCAGTTTGACTAGTGTTTCGCCGCCGCGTGAACGTCGCGCCGAATCGAAGCCGTTACCGAAAAAGTGGTTTTCGTATGTGGCGGCCGGGATCATTGTGCTCGTAGCAGCCTGGATAATCAGCACGCTTGATTTTTCTTCTAAGCTTGCGCAAGAACCTGAAGTGGCTGCGGAAGGGGTAGCCCCAGCGGCTGCGCCAGCCGCTACGTCGGTGGAGATTCCGAGCGCAGCGGGAACTGTGTTGACTTTGCCACCGCCGCCGCAGCCGACTGACCCG
>JANOTC010000181.1:0-15337 GCA_031416175.1 Gammaproteobacteria bacterium | reverse complement strand
ATTATGAAGGTAGTCCGTCCGAAATTTGTCGCTTGAAGTATACCGGTTCGCTTGACAAGTGGGAGTTCGCCATTTTTAAGTATAGTTCGAACTGTTATGTTTCTGACGAGTGGATGTTCCCAGGCACGGCGCATCTTAATGGAAGCATAGAAGGCGCGATGCGCTGTGGAATGGAGGCATATCCGGCATAGTTGGGTGTCGGCGAACAGGTTTGTAGAGTGATCGAGCGGCACGCGTTTCCGAGCCGTTACGCCGGGTGAATATAAATTGGGAGGCGCAGGCTTAACGATTGACTATGCTGTGCATAATACGCCGTTCGGAAACGCCTTTATTGCTACCACGTCGAGGGGCATCTGCAATTTTGAGTTTTTGGAGGGTGCGGAACTTGACGAACAGGTGACTAGATTACAAGAATCGTGGCGAAATGCGATTTTGCGTGAAAATCAAGAACACACGTTTTCAGTTATTGATACGATGTTCGGCAAGGGACAAAAATTGGACCGACCGGTGTCGTTGCATGTTTCTGGAACGAATTTTCAAATCAGCGTGTGGAAAGCATTGTTACAAATCCCGCAGGCTAACGTGGTGAGCTATTCCCAAGTGTCATACATGGGAGTCGGCACGGGTTGAGTGCAAGTCTGAACCAGATTCTTGATAATTTGAACATGTGGAATCTACACTGTCTTAGACCGAATATTTGGGTGCCCATGAAATACGAATTAAATGAATTGAACCAGCCAGTCGGAACAATCGTTGAAATGTGGAAGGTTCCGATCCATCCGCTTCGCGAGACACTGGTCGGACGTTACTGCCGCCTCGAACCCCTTGATCCAATACTCCATGCAGAAAGCCTTTTTGCCGCCAATGCCATGGATGTTGACGGAAGGAGCTGGACCTACCTTCCTTACGGCCCGTTTGAAAACTTGGCTGACTACCGAAAGTGGATCGAACAGTATTGTTGCGGACGTGATCCGTTGTTTTATGCCATTGTTGACTTAGCCAAAGGTGCAGCGGTGGGCGTGGCGAGCTATTTGCGAATCGCTCCAGAATGCGGAACCATTGAAGTGGGGCACATTCATTTTTCGCCGCTACTTCAGCGCACACCGGCGTCGACCGAGGCTATGTATCTTCTGATGGCTAAAGCGTTTAGTCTTGGGTATCGGCGTTACGAATGGAAGTGCAATGCGCTGAATATTCCTTCACGCGTGGCGGCGCAACGTTTGGGTTTTTCTTTTGAAGGTGTTTTTCGGCAAGCCGCCGTCGTCAAGGGGCGGAACCGCGATACGGCATGGTATGCCTGTGTTGACGGTGAATGGCCAGCCATTGAAAAGGCGTTCTTGCAGTGGCTAAGTCCGACCAACTTCGACGAAGTTGGTAATCAGCGCATACGACTTTCTGAGTTGACGGCGCCATTTCTTAACCGAAGTATCATAAATTGTTAGATTTTTAGTCGGAGAAATTTATGATCACGTAAATTGTTCGTTAAGTCACATGGCCGCGTTTATTAGCCGCATTAGTCGCCTCGCAGTCCCGCTTTTAATCCATTTTTCACCACCGTTGTAAGATCGCCTCTCGCCAGGCGACTACCACCCATGTAACGCACCCGTTTAAAAATCGTGTAAGATAATCATTCTAAGACTATGGGTGGCCTTAGAGTAATCATATATGGAGATTTTTTGTGAACAAGTACGTGATTGGAGTTTTTTCATTTTCTTGCGTGTTTCTCAGTCTTTCTGCCGGTGCTGCGGAGAATCGTCCGAGTAAGACACATCCATTTCCAGACGTGATTAAAGTGCCGAACGGCTTTCAGCCGGAAGGCGTTGTTCGTGGCCATGGATCTCTCGCGTACGTGGGTTCTTTGTTGTCGGAAAGCATTTACAAAGTGGATCTGCGTAGCGGTGAGGGGTCCTTGTTGGTTAATAAAGCGTCGACCAATCCTGTGGTCGGTATTGCTTACGATTCGCGCAGTAATTTCTTATTTACCGCCGGTGGACCACTCGGCTCGGTGAGTGTGTTTGATGCGGCGAACGGCGACAAAATGGCGCAATTCGATTTCGCCTCGCAAGGCACGTTTATTAATGATGGTGTTGTGACACCGAACGCGGCCTATTTTACAGATTCGTTCGCCCAAGTTATCTATCGCATTCCTTTGTCGAAAAATGGACGCTTGCCAGCAAGCAATGAAGTGGAAACGATTCCGCTGACGGGCGATTTCGTTTCTGTTGCCGGTAACTTCAATAGCAACGGCGTTGAAAAGGGCAAAAAGAAGGATCACCTTTACTTAGTCAATTCTGCCACTGGAAAATTGTACGATGTGGATGGCCCCACAGGTAAAACAATTGAAGTCAAAATTAAAAACGGCAACGTGATTTCCGGTGACGGTTTGCGCTTGCACGAAAATAAACTCTACGTTGCCCAAAATTTCCTAAATCAGGTAACAGAACTGGCACTTGACGACGTCGACATGAGCGCAACGGTCACGCAAGTCATCGTCAATCCAAAATTTCGCATTCCGACCACGCTAGCGAGCTTTGGCGACGCGTTGTACGCGATCAACGCGCGCTTTGATGTGGCGCCGCCTCCGTTTTTCGGCAACCCGAAAGCGGACCCGACGTTAGAATACGAGTTAGTGAAATTTAATGTAGAAAATTAACTATCACCGTTGAGTCGAATAGCGGGCCGGATTTTTTTCGGTCCGCATCTTTCGCGCGTAAGGGCCTCCTTAAAACCACGCTCGCGTGCCGCTCAAAAAAATCACCAACGCCACTTTACGTTGGGATCATTCGTAGCCCATACTTCCTCAGTATTTCGAATACGCCAATAACCAGGGAGGAGTTATGTCGCGAGGGAATTTCGGGGATGCGACGTCATTGGGCGAGCATGCCCTACGATTGTCGCGGCGGCGTAAGTTATCTACGGCTACACTATTACAACGACTCGCGTTGCGCCCGGAATTTGTTTCCGGCGTTGAATTGGGTGAGCTACTAACACCTGAGGCGTTACGCCATCCCGGACAGTGGGTGGTGCGTTCCGAAGACCTGCTTTCGTTTCATCTTGAATTGACTAACTTGCATGTGGCGTCGGGTGTTGAAGGGGGGACCGCCACCGCCGATTGGTACGCGCATCGCGTATCCAAGTCGATTGGTTTTTAAAAGAGTTTTATGTGTTGGGGTATGTGCCAGTTGGACATGCGCCGGGGGAGCTGCACCCTACTTCGCCAGTGAATATACCCAGCGTTTGGGGCGCAGTGTCTAGTGATTGAAAGCTATTTCCTCCAAATTCCAGTATAAACAGGGCCGCAATACCACCAGCCGGTTCTAACATAACCCAATGATGCGTATTGATCAGACTTCTGAATGAATTCAGTGAGCGTCATACCCGCATAGGCATACCAGGCGCCTTTGCTGGGTATCCAGGTGGTATTGTAGATTTGTCCATCGGAGCTGCAAGGGAGTGTGTCGACCATTTCTCCTGAGTCGGCCATGTGATTGAACCAGCCCTGAAAGTGTTCATCTTTAATGTTGTTCACTGTCCAGTATCCGACGGAGTGGGGCGGCCAGACTAAGGCCCCGCCAGATGGCAATGTGTTACCAGCGAGCATGGTCCACGGGCCAGCGACTTGTGCGGTATTATTTACATAAGGTGTGGTGGAGCCGTGGGCAAATTTCATGGCGACGGCTGCCCCGTCTTTTTGCAAATGGACATGAAGATGCGGGCCAGTCGAGTTGCCGCTATTCCCGACGATGCCTAGCACTTGTCCTGCCGCAATTTTTACACCGCCGTTTACCACGCCTTCGGATGTCCAAGGATTAAAGGAGGGGCTGCTTAGCTGAGTCGCGTTATGTGGGCAAATACTTGATGAGATCGTGCCGGGTTGGGCGTGTGCATAAAGTGCTAGGACACCGTCGTCTTGCATGATCCACACATGATTCCCACCTCGACCAATATATCCATCAAGCACAGCTTGAAGTTTGCTGCCTGCTACGTTTTCAGGAGAGTTGCGCCAACAGCCCACCACGGTGCCTGCCGTCATCGCACGAATTTTTGTTCCGTAAACTATATAATTGGCGTTAACTGTGCTGTCGGCGCCCGCCGTTTTAAGCGCGTCCCACTTACCGTTTCCGACGTGGCGGACTGCGCCGATATCTCTACCCAATAGTTGTGCACCGCCCGAACTATGGGCACCTGTTATGTAGCGGTAGTTTAGGTTGATATCGTCGCTTCTCAGTGGAAATTCAGCCGCGCTTGCCGACGCGGAAAAAGCAGAAATAGTTGCGAGAAAAATAGATGGCAGCACGCGGTGTGTAAAATTCATTAGGAGTCGTTCCTTGTAAAGTATACTGTCTGTTGTGTTCAACAAGGGTTACTTTACCCGCGCACGGTTAGGCGGTAAATCCGCCTTAACGGCTAGAACGAAGATAGGTGACTAGTACGAAAGTATTATGGTCGTACGCGCCGAGAATATAAATTGGTATGTCGGTGGCAAGCCGACACCGGCGTCAGTCGTGGCTGTGACCCAACTTGGACGGCACAATAAAGAAATTTCGGATGGCGCCTTCGACATTTTCACGAGAAATCACCGGCGTGGCGTTTCGAAACTGAGCGTCGCAAAAAAGTTTGGCGTATGATTTCCCGTGGATAACACGGTCTGAGCGGTGCAATGGCGTGAGGTCTATTGCAACTAAAAGAATTGTCCCCCCAGCGCTTTGCATCAGAGTCTCTTCTCGCAAGGTCGATTGGTGTTCGCGTACAAGTAACAAGAATCGCTGCCTGTATTCTTTACCTAGGCACGGATAGTTCGCAAACCCACTAACAGCCGGTCCATAGCAGTGGAAACGTGCGCTGTCGGCAGCGCGCCGTAGGATAGACGCAGGGTGGATGGAGTGCCAAACGTTGAGCCGGGCAAAAGCGCAACGCCAAATTCTGTTATCAAATGTTCGGCAATGTCTATGTCTGAGTCGTGTGAATTGAGCGATAAAAAACAATAGAACGCGCCTTCTTGTGCAGCAAAATGGAAACAATCCTGCGCGGATGCGAGTGCATCTAATACGAGTTTTCGAGAGTTGGCGATCGCCGGGAGTTGACGACGTGGATAATCCCATCCTTCGTTAAGTGCCGCAACAGCGGCCCATTGTGAAATTACTGGGGCGCAAATAAGTACAGTGTCCTGAATTTTTAACAACGCAGAGCGCAAGGCGCGCGGAGCCAAGAGATAACCGATGCGCCAACTGGCCATGCCGTGGCTCTTAGACAAGGAAAATAGCGAAATCGTATGGTCGATGCTTGTGCTCAGAGCGGCGGGCGAAAAGTGACTGGCGCCGTCATAGGTAAAGTATTCATACGCTTCATCGTGAATGTGATAAATCCCATGTTGAGCGCATAGATGGTTAATGAGAGTTAGTGTTTCTTTAGGATAAACCGCGCCAGTTGGGTTGTTTGGTGAAATGGTGACCACGGCGCGTGTGCGCGGTGATATGGCGGCCGAAATGGCCGCCATATCAGGCAAGAAATGCTCATCAGTGGCGACGCTAACCGGCTTTATGTTAGCCATGGTAAGTGCCATTTCGTGATTGAAATAGTACGGCGCTAACAGAATTACTTCATCTCCAGGATCTGCAATAGACAAAATCGCATGCATAAAAGCCATGTTACTCCCAGCCGTGACCATCACCATGCGTTCGGGACCCACTTCTATATTGTTGTCTCGCGCCAATTTGGTTTCAATGGCGGCGCATAGTGGCGGCAACCCGAGCGCCGACTGATACTTATTAAACTCAGGTTGCTGCAAAAACGTTTGCATCTGAGTCGCGACTGCCGTTGGCGGGCCGTAATTGACCACGCCTTGCGCGAGCGAAAGCGTACCAGGATTGCGCCGTATCAAGTCTGCAATGATAGGAATAACGGGCGACTGGACAGCGCTGAGTCGGGCAGAAGTATTCATGTGTTTTTCCGTGTTAGCCGGTTGTACTGATCGACATCAATATGGGCATGTGGTTTCACCGAATTGGCTATAATAGTGCACCTTGGGTTTGACGGGTGTTGGATTACGCAAGATTCACATTCGCCCCAAATAAATAATCATGTTCGACCCAAGAGCCGCGATTGCGGATCTATAGAGTCAACGTGCTCGCCATCCACCTGGGACAAGCTCAATTCGTGAACCCGCTTAAAAGCCTCGCTTCGCAAACGGCCGTTTACGGCCTCAGCTCTATTGTTGGGAGATTCCTCAATTATTTGCTTGTTCCACTGTTTACCTACTACTTTACGCCTGCCGAATACGGCGTCGTATCTGAGTTCTACGCCTACGCCGGTTTTTTCAGTGTTCTGTTGTTGTTCGGCTTTGAAACTGGCTATTTTCGATTTCGCAACAAGGATGGCGCCGTGCCCGATGTGGCCTATTCCACGGCGTTGCGGTTCCTATTGGGGGCGAACTTAACGTTTTTCTTCTTGCTGTGGTTTGCCAATAGCGGCATTGCTGGCGCGCTGCAATACGCTTCCCATCCGGAATATGTGCTGTGGATCGCAGCAATCCTTGCCCTTGACGCTGTCGGTGCCGTTGCGTTTGCGAAATTGCGGGCGGAAGAGAAAGCGCTCCGTTTTGCCGGAATTAAAATACTTGAAATCCTAGTTAACGTTGGCCTGTGTTTATTACTGATAGTGTATTGCCGAGACGTTCACGAAAAGGCACCTCATTCTTTTTTCGGCGCCCTATGGGATCCGGCAATTGGGGTTGGATATATTTTCATCGCCAATTTGCTTGCCAGCGGCGTTAAATTACTCCTACTTTCGCCACAGTTACGGGGAATACGCACGGGATTCGATGCCGCCCTATTTGGCAAAATGTTGCGTTACTCACTGCCGATGGTAATTATTGGCTTAGCGGGTATCGTGAACGAAATGTTAGATCGCGCCATGATGAAATATTTGTTACCGGGAACGCCCGAGGAGAACCTTACCCAACTCGGCATCTACAGTGCGTGTTACAAATTGTCGATTCTCATGTCGCTATTTATTCAAGCGTTTCGTTTTGCCGGTGAACCCTTTTTCTTTGCTCATGCGAAGGACAAAAACGCCCCACAAATTTATGCCGATGTGCTGCGCTACTTTGTTATTTTCTGCGCGTTCATTTTTTTGCTGGTCACCTTGTATTTGGATATTTTCAAGTATTTCGTCGGCGAACCCTACCGGGCGGGTCTATCTATTGTGCCGATATTGTTGTTCGCCAATTTGTTCTTGGGCATTTATGTGAATCTTTCCATTTGGTACAAACTCACCGACAAAACGCTCATGGGTGCCTATGTTTCGGTTGGAGGGGCGTTCATCACCGTGGCTTTGCTCCTATGGTGGGTGCCGTTGTGGGGCTACCAAGGCGCAGCGTGGGCGACGCTCGTCTGCTATTTCAGTATGGCGCTGGTTTCTTACTTGCTTGGGCGCAAATATTACCCCGTACCGTATCCAGTTGGACGAATATTGGCTTATTTAGGATTTTCCGTGTTGCTCTATTTGGGCAATTCCTATTTCGTCGCGGCAACGCACTCACCTGCCTGGGTGTCTGGAACGGTTTTGTTGTTGGTTTATTTGGCGACGGCGTATGTGGTAGATGTTAGAAAAGTGTTGCGGCGCGCATCGTGAAGTCTGCGATCTATTCTAGCGGGACCGCGCGTAATCGAGTCGGCCAACGAGAACCTTACGATTTATTGGCCCTGTTCGGGCATGCACCCGATTACTTCTACCGGCGGTCCGGACATATTATGTCTTGACATAATATGTCCGGACCGGTAAAGTGTCTGACATAATATGTCCAGCGGGCAAAAGTGGGGGCCGGCCGTTAGAGTCAAGACGACTCGAAGCAGCGAACACTAGGGAAGAAGATTCAAGGCTCATTGGCAAGTAAGCGCTCACAGGGAGTGGTTGTGGCTGCGATAATTCGCCAAGAAACGTTCAGAGTTTTTCTAAAAGGAAGAAAGTTTATGAAATTATTTAAGTTGACACCCAATGTATCCAAAATTGATATGGTTCTTAGGTTGTGCATGGCTTCTGGTCTTGTACTGGTAATGCTGATGGGTTTAGCGCCTGACCTCAATCCCAGCATTTTGCCGTCACTGTCGGCGTTTTTAGTGTTAACAGCACTGCTCAGGTGGGATCCGGTTGGCTATGTCATTGAAATCGTATTGCGAGCATTTGGGCAAGACGACAAAAATGGTTTATTGCCAAACTCACAGAAGTAGTTAAAGCGGGCGATACAAAGGGCACTAGGTAAGTCCCTGCGCGCAAATGTAGTAAAGTGAGGGGTGTGCGAAGTGCACCCCTCTTTTAAGCGTATTTTGAATCGCCTAGCACTCGGCTTGGGTCAAACGCTCAAGAGAGAATGCCGAGCATTGCAGAAGTCGTCTCTATCCGAAGTTACTTTTCGGTGCCTGAATGACGCCATTTTACGCCAACGCTGGCTAAGTGGTGATCCAATACTCTGTAACTTGCTGACTTTATTGGTGCCCCAGACCGGAGTTGAACCGGTGACCTTCCCCTTAGGAGGGGGACGCTCTATCCAACTGAGCTACCAGGGCAAGATGAGGGTTTAGTCGAATATCCTATCGTGTTTTCTAGCGCCGACGTATTATCCTCTGTACGACTCGATTTCGCAAAACCGTAATAATGTGGTCTAACGCGTTACAGCCAAAAATCAGGCAATGGCCGATGATATTGATCACGCTCACCCTGCCTGCACAAGCCTGCGGTCAAGACGCAGACAGTATTGACAGCTATTTCATTCCCGACCTGGCGGAATATTTTAGTCGTCCTTCACACTGGGAAGGGGGGCGTTGGTTAGAGCTAGCAGGCATGACGGGCGGTGTCTTGCTTACCTCGGAATTATTGGACGAGCCGTGGAAGGACACAATAAATAAAAATAACCGCCGCTTGGCGTTTCCGCGCACGGGTTTTGTTGGAAACGGCTGGGGTGACATGAGTTTGAGCGGGCCATTTATGCTCGGCGTGTATTCTTATGGGCGCTGGACCGAGGATAGTCGCTATACGCGTGCGGCCTTTAATATGGTGCAATCGGTGGCCTATTCGGGCGTCGCCGTTACGGTGCTGAAGATTGCGTTCGGTCGAATTCGCCCGGATAAAGCCTTAGAAGAGACCTCTTGGTTTATGGGCGGAAATTCGTTTCCTTCTGGGCATACGAGCGTCGCGTTTGCTGTTTCGCGTTCGTACCTGAATTCGCTTGATCATCCTTCCCTCGTGACGCAGGGGCTTTTTTATGGCCTAGCGACTTCTACCGCGTTTGCCCGGACGTATGATAATCGCCACTGGGTGTCGGACGTAGTGGCGGGCGCTTTACTAGGGATTTTCACGGCAGATTTCGTCAGTGATCGAAACAGGAAGCGGCAGGCCGGGATAGGCTATTTTCCCCATATTGACGGCGAAACTGTCGGAATTGCGATGAATTGGATTTGGGGCTAAGGGGAATTGGATTTTTGGAAAAATTGTTTTATAGTTTCTGCCCCTTTTGTTGGGGCAGCGGCGCAATGTCGACGGCTCTCTAATTAGAACTATTAGGTAAGCGGGAGTGGGTTCTTGCGTTTTACTCGAACAGGTCCGCGTGTGTACCGGCGCGCACAAACACAATCAGTCCGTGTTTCCCGGTGCTCGCAACTTTGTACGCTAACAGAAAGTCGCCACCAATATGACACTCGCGATGTCCGTCCCATTCGCCGCCTAAAGGGTGATCGAGCCACTCAGGCCCGAGAGGTTCATCATTCGCGATCAACAAGAGCATTGCCACTTTGAGTCGGTTCATGTCGTACCGACCGGATCGTGACAAGCGTTCCCAATCTTTTTGGAAGTGTTTCGTATAGTCTGCCGCTCGGGGAAGAGGCGCGCGTTTACTTGCCGCTGTTTTTTTCGAGGTCATCGAATAATTCGGCTGCTGTCTCAAAGGGGGCGCGATGTACGCGCGCAATCTCGTCGGCCTCGGTCATCGCCGCGCGAGTTTCAATGTTTGGCACTTTGAGTTCGAAGGGCATCCGCTTATCGGCGACCACGCGCATTAAAAAAACGCGAACGGCGTCAGAAACGGACAATCCCATCGCCGCCAGCGTCTCCGTGGCCTGCGCTTTGATCTGTTCATCCACGCGTACGTGGACCATGGTGGTAGTTGCCATTGTATCCTCCAACATCAGTTGAGATACACTGTATCTCAACTGATGGTAAATGGCAAGGAGCGTTTTATTTTAATGCCGTTATCGAAGCTGGTCGGCCCTTGCCAATGGCTCTCAAGCGCTGTTCATCGAACCGCTATAACACGTTGATCACCTTACCTTGTCGAACATCTCTGTGTTCTTTGGCGCCCACGCTCACTAGTAATGCGGCGGTGGCTCCTCCTGTTGAGCAGCGGTCGTGTGCGGCGTAGCCCCCGACAAATGGCCTTTCAATCGGCCAAATTCCCGCAATAGACTTTCGAGTTCGCGTTGTTGGCGCACGATCACTTCATTAAGTTGTTGAAGGGATTGATCTTGAAAGCTCGTGCGAATTTCGAGTTCCGCGACGCGGCTTTCAATTTGTGCGTAATCGGTCATCGGGTGTTACCTGGTAAATAAAAAAGACTACGAAGAACAACTCACTTCGATTTTACGCGCCCAATCGGGCGGCTCGTCCGCATAAGTTTCATGTTCTGGTTGTTCATCAAAAGGGCGCTGTAACAAGGCAAGGAGTGTATTGACTTCTCCAAAATCGGCGTCATTTTGCGCCTTCTTAATCGCGTTTTCCGCGAGATAATTGCGTAAAATATATTTTGGATTGACGCGATTCATCTCCGCCTTGCGTTGCTCATCGTTCGGCCCTTCTGCACGCAATATTGCTTGGTATTTTACTGCCCAAGTGTCGAAACTTTCTCGGTTCAAAAACATGTCGCGTAGCGTCGAATTCACGGTGTTATCTGTTTTGAAGTTACCGAGGGCGCGCATGAAGCGGGTATAGTCGACTTGGTTCGCCTGGAGCAATGCCAGCGCTTCATTTAATATTTCCGACGCCTCCCGATTGCTTTCTTTCATGCCAAACTTTTCGCGCATGAGGTTGAAATAATGGTGTGCGTACACAGGCTGGTAGGTTTCGAGGGCGGCCTTTGCGTCGTCTATTGGCATAAGCGGTGTTAGTGCTTCGGCGAGGCACACCGAGTTCCACAAGCCAATGTTAGGTTGTTGGTCAAAGGCGTAACGGCCGCTGTGATCGGAGTGATTACAAATGAAACCTGCGTCGTACTGATCAAGAAAGCCGAAGGGACCGTAGTCGAGGGTGATGCCCAGGATCGACATATTGTCGGTATTCATCACGCCATGGGCAAAACCGACCGCTTGCCATTGAGCCATCAAACGTGCTGTACGCGCCACAATTTCTGTTAGCCACACGGCGTACTTATTAGGTTGGTCAGCGAATTGCGGGTAATGGTGCTCGATGACAAAATCAGCAAGAGTACGTAATTCGGTGTGCATACCACGATGATAAAAATACTCAAACGTGCCGAAACGCACGTGGGTGGGGGCTAGGCGCACTAACAACGCGCCGGGTTCCAGGGTTTCTCGACGTACGGGGTGGTCGCTGGCGAGGATGCACAACGCGCGAGTCGAAGGGATGCCGAGGCTGTGCATCGCCTCGCTGCATAGGTACTCGCGGATTGTGGAGCGGAGTACCGCGCGGCCATCACCCATGCGTGAAAATGGCGTCGGGCCGCCGCCTTTGAGTTGTATTTCCCAACGGTGGCCATGTTTATTGACAACTTCGCCTAAGAGAATCGCGCGGCCGTCACCTAATTGCGGGACATATTGGCCGAATTGATGGCCGGCGTAGACGCTCGCCAAGGGTTCCGTGCCGGGCCATTCCGTTTGGCCGTTAAGCAGTTTAACCATGTCATCGCTCGCGGCCTCGTCGGGGTGCAGGTCCAAGAGCGCCGCCGCGCTCGTGTTAAAACTGCCCAAGCGCGCCTTGTGTAGCGGGGAAACGCCAAGGCGGGCAGCAAATGTTGGGGGTAATCGGGCGTAGCGGTTGTCGAAACTCAGTTCTCGGAGTTTACGCATCGGAAATCCCAATCAAATTACTCAACAATTACGGTATTAGATCAGAAGTTTGCCGTTCTGCCAAATGCTTGGCAGAAATCGTGTCAAAGAGGTATTGGAACTTTTTGAAATTCTGTTAGCCTTATGTATAGCGGAAGGGAGTTGTTAGGGTGCTCCGGCGGTCATTGCAAAATGCCCAATCCATTGCTCCCATTGCAGCTTTCGGACGAGTAGCGCGACTGTGCTGTTGTCCGGTCGTGAATGGCGGGCGGAAGCCTGCCTTCTGATGTCGATTTTTCGCTAGTAGACTTAAATATTTAATGTGAAGGAGAAGTGTATGGGTGGCGGTGGCGGCGGAATGGGTGGCGGCGGAATGGGCGGCGGTGGGATGGGTGGCGGCGGCGGAATGTAAATTCCCCGACGGCGCTGGCATCGGTATCGACGACGTTTCGTCACGACTCTGAAAGCCTAGCTTTAACGAATAAGGGGCGCTACTAGCGCCCCTTATTTTTTGGCCGTTCAGCCTAGTTCCTAATACTCGCGTGACGGAGAGGGTGTGAATATTTGGAAACAGTGATGTCAAGACCACCCGTACACACGGTGTTGGGTGCTTTTCGGTTCTTATCACCCTATTGGCAAACAGATCGAGTCTACTTTGTCGCCCTCATCTTGGGTGCCGTCGCGCTCGCGGCGAGTAATACGTGGTTCATTTCCTTGGTGGGTCAACCGATTGATCTGCTCTCGCGCGGAAACTTTGAACCATTAGCCGCTGTGCTGGGCGGATTAATGGCCGTCATCGCCTTAAATCAAGTGCTCAGTTTTGTGACTACGCTAGGATCACACTGGTTAGGGCTTCGCTTTGTTGGGCGTGTTCGGGTCGCGTTGTTAGAGCACGTAGTCGAGTTAACGGCGCCAACCATGGGCCAATATTCACGCGGCGACGTGTTGGTGCGACTGAGTGCGGACGTCGACAAGACCCAAAACCTCGCTGTCGAATTACCGTTCTACATGCTTTTGCATTTATTGACGATTGTATTTTACGCGGCCATTTTAATTTGGATTGACGGGCAGTTGGCAGTATTGGCTTTAGCAAGTTTGCCGTTGCTTGTGCTGCACCAGCGTTATTTTTCTACCCGAAAACGGCTAGCGGCGTTTGGATTTTTACAAAAGCATGCAGCACTGACTGCCCGAGAAGAGGAAGTGCTCGCCAATCTACGTGACATCTCTGCGCTTAACGCGCAGAAGAGCGTCGCGCGCGCGCATGAAGGGGCCTTCGCGCAGGCGTTTCGTTGGGCCATGAAAGAGCGTGTATTAGACGCCTCTTTTACATCGAGCTTCGCTTTGCTGATTTATGCTTGCGGCTTGCTGGTAGTTTTTGTTGGTGTTGACAGCGTACAAAATGGGGCAGTCAGTTTAGGTCAGCTTGTCAGTTTTCTGCTGTATTTAGGCTATTTATCAGTGCCAGTGCGCGGGCTGGCGCAAATGCCGTTTCAAGCGCAAGCCTATGTGGCGGCGACAGCGCGCGTGGCAGAACTATTTCACGAAAGGCCACGCGTGCTGGAACGAGAAAACGCGCTGGCAATGAGTTTCAGCAAGGGTTGTATCGACATTGAGGGACTCAGTTTTACCTACCCGGGTGGTGCACTGGCTTTCGAAAATTTGAATTTGCACGTCGATGCCGGTAGCACCGTGGCCTTGGTTGGACCCAGTGGCGCAGGAAAAACGACCTTCGCTAAATTATTATTGCGTTTTTATGATCCAGAGTGCGGCGCAATTTGCATCGACGGCGCCGATATTCGTAGCATTAAGTTGGAATCCTTGCGTCGAACAATCGCTGTGGTGTGGCAAAATCCCCTCTTGTTTTCCGATACCATTAAGTACAACTTGTTGCTGGCAAAACCCAACGCGACAGACGTGGAATTATTTGCCGCGTGCGAAGCGAGTTTTGCGATGGAATTTATTGCCACGTTCCCCGGTGGACTGAATACTGTGCTGGGGGCGAGTGGAACGCAATTGTCAGGCGGCCAACAGCAACGTATCGCCATTGCTCAGGCTTTTTTGCGAGACGCGCCCATCTTGCTGCTGGACGAGGCAAGTTCGGCCTTGGATAGTCACAGTGAGCAGCACGTTCTCGCGGCCCTGAATCGGCTGCGAGTGGGCCGTACCACGTTAATTATTGCCCATCGCTATTCGTCAATTCGTCGCGCGGAACATGTTATCTATTTTAATGGCGACGGCAGTGTGACGGTGGGCAGTCATGAGGGTCTGCTGGCGTCCCACTCGGCCTATCGTGACGCGGTGCGTTGGCAATTTGGTGCAAAATAACGTAGCAGTGCTTGCGCGGTAGCAAAAGGGTTGGTACTTTTGTGCCTCGCTTTGGAAATAATGAGACAACGTGAGGTGTCGGAGATGAGACGATCGGTTTTGGCAATGTGTTTAGTGGCGGCTCCGGGATTGGGTTTGGCCGCTGATTTTTATAATATTGATCCGGCGCATACCTTTCCTCATTTTGCGGCAAGTCACCTCGGCTTTTCCACACTCTATGGTCGCTTCGACATGACCGTGGGAAAGGTCATGATTGATCGTGAAAACAACACAGGCTTTATCGACGTTAAAATCGCCGCAGTCTCGATTAATACCGGGCACATAAAACGCGACGACCATCTGCGTTCCACCGACTTTTTCAACGTGATGGAATTTCCTAACATCACGTATAAGTCCACTAAGATTCGTTACGAAGGCACGGAAGAAGCGACAGTGGAAGGCAATCTCACGATCCTTGGTGTGGAGAAGGCGGTACCGTTAAAAGTCACACATATGCGTTGCGGTACGAATCCTATTACGAGTAAACCCACGTGCGGTTTTGGAGCCACAGCGAATATCAAACGCTCGGAGTTCGGTATGAAATTCGGCAGCCCTGGGATCGGCGACGACGTTAAGATGTGGTTTGAGGTTGAGGCGGTGAAGGAAAGTTAATTTGGTTGTACTTCGCTTGTCTCGCCAAGTACTTTATTCACCACATTGGCCAGCGCCGCGAATTTTTCCAAACTCAAGGTTTCGCCACGCGCTGTTGGCGAGATTTCCACGCTTTCCATTTCTTCCGGAGTCGCGACGCCACTTAATGCGTTACGCAGCGTTTTGCGCCGTTGCATAAACGCGCGGTTCACGATGTTGGCAAACAGTGGATAGTTGGTGACCGAGACAGGTGGTATGAAGTGCGGTTGCAGGCGGATCACGGCGGAGTCGACTTTTGGTGCAGGGCGGAACGCGCCGGGGCCAACATTAAG
>JANOTC010000180.1:0-1554 GCA_031416175.1 Gammaproteobacteria bacterium | reverse complement strand
GGTTCAAAGGCAGCTTGCGCGGCGGCGCGCCGATTACCACACTGGTGTACGGAGCTAACCTACGTGAAATGGTTTGGCGCAATGTGCTAACGCGGCCTCGTATAGCAAAAAGACAAATTGCCATGCTGGGTTTCGAATACGATCAGCCCACCTGGGTTAAACCAATCCAGGAAAAAGCCACCCTTCCTTGGAACGAGATCGGCCTAATGCGCGGTTTGTTCTGGCAACCGGCGCAGGTTGAGTTGATAAAATCGGAAGTGCTTGCTCCCTGCGATGTGTTGGGTGAACAAGCTGTTCCGGTGTACATCGGCTTTCGAAAGGAGAAATTTTATTTCACTGTCGAAGGGCTTTGGCCTCATCCGCATGGGGTCATGTTGATGAAGCTGAAAAATGGTGTGTTGGAGCAGAAATTCGCCAGCTTCACTACGACATCCCCTGCATGGACGCTGCTATCAGAGTTTGTCGTGCCTAAAAACATAAACGCCCCCAATGCTAATGCCGGTTCTATTCCTGCGGGTCCCGCAACCCAAGCAAATGAACTTAACGTAGAAGGTGTGTATTTGCTAATTGGGGGCTATTGCGCCAAGCAGGCTTCTGTAGTGGAACGTCGTCACGAATTGTTTTCGCTTGCACAAAACCAAGACATAGACGGGCAGAAAAACAGGTTGTCATCATTAATTAGTATAGGGCTGGATGCTCGTGATGTGCTGCTCGATGCTGTATTCACCACTGCATTTGGACAGAATGGGATGAAAGGCATTGGACTTGTCCGCAAGAAAAAAGGAAGAAAGGCTATTCGATTTAGAAATGATGCGCATGGTTACCACGAAAGTGCCGAGAAACTTTATTACGCCCGTACCGAAAATCTAATTCATGAAACGTTTTCCAACGAACTTAGATTCAATGAATGGGCAGTCGCCCGCTCGGCTTTCGCTAAGCAGCTTACAGAGCATTGCCGCGACATTTTCGAGGAACTCACTGATCCCTACGCAATGAAACCCGAGTTGATTCCGGTCATCGCTTGGGCGCGGCGCAGCCTGAACATTGATCTTAAAAAACTGATGGAGGAAGCATGACAGCCGAACTGCCGGATTTCGTGGCGCTAAAAAAACGCTACGACGATGAAAAATTCCCAACAGGTGCCCGTGCCGAACTACGCCGCGTGGCCGAGCCGGATGATGTTGCGCTGACCCCGGCTTTGTACCGGTTGTTTCCTGGGCAAAAACCGGATGATCGCCACTTACGGCTGGCGTTTTTGTTGCCTTGCTGCAAACACGCTGCCAAGGCTAAATCACTGGGCGCACAACTGGCCGAGGCCAAAGTCGCCGAGGCGCGCGTCTTGCAAGTAGCACGTGCCCATGCGCCGCTTGATATGGTGCAGTTGCGACGGCTCTTGACGCATATTGAACCCGCCGTGGATTGGTCAGAGTTTGGTCGCATGGTCTGGTACTGGAACGATAGAGCCAAGCGTCAACTCGTCGAAGATTTCTACATCGCCCGCTTTACCCCAGCTAAAGGAGACAAAAAATGACCACCAAAAATTACATCAACTTT
>JANOTC010000179.1:0-6928 GCA_031416175.1 Gammaproteobacteria bacterium | reverse complement strand
GCCGTTTGGCGCGCTGGTGAACACCACCAACCCGCCGCCCAACGGAACGGTGATCCGTTCCACCGCCACGGCAGAGGGCGGCAACAGCGGCGGCGCAAGCGCTGGGGTGGATGTGGTGGTGTCCACGGCCGATCTCTCGCTGGGCATGGTCAACGGGCCGAGCCCGGCGTTCCCGGGCGGAGCGTTAAGCTACACGCTGCGCTTTGGCAACCCGGGTGGGGTGAGCTCACCCGCAGCGGTGCTGACGGCATCACTACCGCCAGGCACCACCTTTGTCACGGCCAGCGATGGCGGCGCGGTGGTCGGCGGCGCGGTGCAGTGGAACGTCGGCGCGCTCACTCCAGGTGCGGCGGGGCAGCGGCAATTGGTGGTGCTAGTCGATGCGCTGATGAGCAACGGCAGCGTGGTCAACGCCACGGCCGATCTGAGTGATGCGAGCACAGGGCGCAGCCTAGCGCGAGCGAATGCAGCCGCGGCGGTGCTGGCCAGCAGTAAAACCCAAGCGGTGATGACGGCGACCCCCGACCCGGTGCGGCCGGGCGAGTTCGTGCAGTTCGCGGTGACGGTGACCAACCGCGGCACGCTCTCCGCCACCTACACGGTCAACGCACAGGTACCCAACCACACCACGGTACCCGCGGGCAGCACCGGGCAAGACGGCAGTTGCAATGGGGTAACCAATGGCGTCTGCCCGACCGGCGGGACGCTACGCTGGCGGCTCAGTATCGCGGCGGGCCAGAGCGTGACACTGCCGTTTGGCGCGCTGGTGAACACCACCAACCCGCCGCCCAACGGAACGGTGATCCGTTCCACCGCCACGGCAGAGGGCGGCAACAGCGGCGGCGCAAGCGCTGGGGTGGATGTGGTCATAGTGCGGTAGTAGGTATCGTCATGGAGTCAGCCAGCGTAGGGCGCAATCGTTATTGCGCCGCATGAAACATCCGGTGCAATGCGCTTCGCTTATTGACGCCCTACATTACGCCTTACACGAATTCTCTCAGGAATAGAAACAATAACGGGGCAGCGCCGTTCCGCTGCATGTGAAGAGCGACCTTCTTAGACTCGTTGCACTATCGGTGGTCTTGGTTGAAGGGGCGCTGTAGCTTAAATAAAGGGGAAGCACATGAAAACTCTAGGTAACATTCTCTGGCACTTTCCGTTCTTCGGTTTTTTGAATGCAATTGGGGTGTACTTGCTCGGGCTCATCCTGACCGCCACGGTAATCGCCGCTCCTATCGGACTCGGTCTTATGGAGTTCGGCAAATTTCTCTTTGCCCCGTTTGGCCACGCAATGGTCAGCAAGTCGGAACTTAATGCCGAACAAAACAAGTCTTGGAAAACCTACTCTACGATTGTCACGATTCTCTATTTTCCGTTTGGGATTTTCTTAGGCATCATGGCGATTATCCAGGTGGGCTTACTCTTCTTAACCATCGTCGGCATCCCAGTCGCCCTGGTCATTGCAAAGTCTCTCGGAACGTATCTCAACCCGGTCAACAAGAAGTGCGTTCACCAGGCAGTCGTGGATGAACTCGACAAGAGAAAAGCTCAAGCCGAAATCAAAAAGCAACTTGGCTGAAGCGCCAGATTGTTGCCTTTCTGGTGCGCGGCGTAGTGTTTGCTGCGGACGCCCTTTCCAAAATCTTCCGCCGATATTCAGGGCGCATTTCGTCAGGTTTCTTTATCTGGGAGAAGAGCATATTCAAACGTTGCAGGAACAGTTGGCTAGGATAGATTAGCCAACGATGGCTCAAGAAGCCAGCCATCCGTCTCCGCTATTCGAGCCAGACTTTCTTTTAGTCGCTTGAAGACCCGATCATTGTCGATATCAGGGCAAGCCACTATAAGCCCGTGGGCTGGATTGTCTGGCAACTCGGCGTGATCCTTGACCGGATCAGGGATCACATCAACCTGATAATAAGGCAGAACTGGCTGACCGTGTTTATCATTCTGAACAACGTTTGCTATTTCGCGAACAGACAGCGCTGCAAGAGACACAACGCCGTCCGTCAACCTTTTCCGTGTTGATGCCGGATTGGCCCCGCATAGCTTGGCCCGATCTACCGATGGCCTTCGAGTAGGATCGTTAAATGCGGTTGAAGTCAGACGTAACACACCATCTGACATAACAAAGCAGCCAACGGAAACGCTACGATAGAGAACTTCTTCATCCTCGACCTTGTCCGCAAATATCATAACTATGCACTAAGCCACTTCCACAGATTAACAATGCCGGAAGCTTCAAGTTGCCCATCCTCCATTTCATTTTGGATGTGGACACCCCAGACTTGAATGAACTCTGCGTTATCCGCACCGCAATAAACGGTCAATTTACGGTCTCCGCGCCACCATTCAAATACGATTTCGCCCTTCTCACTCGCGCTGACGCTAGGAGCAAGCCATTCGAATTGAGCTGCGACAACCTGATCGTATACCCGCTCCAGCCAGTTGAAAGCGTTTGAAATTGCCAACGGATCTGGCCTTGCGCTCCCGGCATCATCCCAGTTCGCTGGCAATTTCTGCAATGCGTACAACTTCATTCGCGGAACATGCAGGATTAGATTCACAATAGACGAGTGACGCTTGACCATGCGATAGGGATCGTTCACGATTTGCGCGAGATGAGTAGACGAACTCGCTTGCTGAAAAGCAGGTAAATTACGTGCGTCCACATGAGCAGCTACCGTCATTCGATCAACCTCCTCGTCTCGTCGGTTATACACGCTTCAAACAGCTTATTCTTGCGGTTGCGTAGAGTATCAAGATAATCCCAGATCGCCTCGTCATCGGGCACGTAATCACACAAGCGAAACAAATCAAAATCCAATAAGACTGATACCGTGCCAGGACTGACAGGTTCAGCCACGGCCTGATTAATGATGGCCATACTGTCTAAGTCCTGCTGGGGCATTTGCAGTTGCATGAACATTCCGGAGACGTCCTGCGGTATACCTTTAGGAATCTCCGGATACAAACCAAAATAATCTCTGAGTTCTATAGAAGGTTTCGGCACATCGACCCGGTTTATAAAGCGAACGGCACATCGAACAACGGAGCGAGGTTTACAAAGCTTTACAAACACGAGCCAAGCATCGCGCGCGTCTTTTCTCAGGACGTCCCATGACACATATGGGGGCATTTGGCCGTAAGTGAGTCCATTCGCCCGTAATTGGAGTATTCGCGAATTATCCTCACTAGAGAGCCGTAGCCCAATATCGGTTGTCGATGAGGAGAGTTGCGGCTGGGCGCTCGCTTGGCCAACGGCAACAACACCCATCTGGACTCTTTGAATTGACGACTTCGTCGGAAAGCGATCGCTTAAGTTGGCGTGAACGGCACCAAGCGTTTCGTAAGAAAACTCTTCCGCCATTTTGACCTGAATATCAATGATGGCTTCAACAATCGGGGCTTTTGAATATTGTTTATGGTCCATAGTGCCTTACGGCGTTATCCCGTTCAACTTACAGAAGGGCCAAGATTGAGACCTCGCCACGTCAGACTCTCCGTCAAGCGGACCATCTTTGATAACCGAGGTGGACTCAGTGTACAGGAATTGTAGTGGCCATTTCCAATTATCGCCTGGAATCCGGCGTCATTCTTGGCTTCCAGCGGTTTACCCTCTCGTATAACCGAACACTAGTGGGAAAATATGAGTCCTGGCTACCTCTGTTCAGGCTATCGAATCTATGGCGCCATTTTGGCGACTATTCGGTTGTCGCCGCGTGACTGGAATTGGCTACTTGATCTGATGGTAAACCCGTCCGAGCCTAGTGTTTCCTTGTAGTTGGCGATGAAGCGTTACCAGGAGGAGAAGTCAGACGATGCGGATCCTTCCTTTAACTGGGAACCATGATCGGAAGGATTTTGACTGCGGTCGGCAGGAGCGGAATGACTGGCGGTAGGCTTTTACAGCCGCTTCTCCAGACAATCCGCGACGATAAATTAGCCGAACATCCCCAAGTGCCCGCGCGAGGGATAGCTTAAATATGCATCGTAGCCACCTCTTTAGACACCGTCGTCGCGATAAACGTGTCACCCGCGATTGGATTGCCTTCTTCGCCAGGGCTTAATGTCGCTTCCACTTCTACACGAACGGTCAAAGTTTGGTGCGCGTCATCAAAATTGGCGTCATCAACTTTCATGTCCCAACTGAAAATGGCCGGTAATCCGACAAATTCCTTCCTCAATATAACCGCGCCCACTTCACCAAGCGTGTTCCGTGCATGCCTAACACGAATTTCACACTTTGCGACTCTCAATCCACGTTCTGGCGAGGTGAAAAAAAGGCCGGTGCTGTCTTTTGCGAATGTGCGCGCTCGGTCCATGGCGATAGGAAGCAACACTTTTTTCGGCTGGATCTCAAAATTTTGCGCGGTGGCGCCGCGATCTTGAATAAATGACGTGTATTGTGCGTAAGTCATCTTGGTTTTCGTCCCTGTCGCCGTAGGCAGCGGGTCCCAATACAAGAGGTTTTTGACGGTTGCCGATTCTTCGTAGCCGTAACACGTCCAATAGTGACCCGCCTTGGCGATGACGAACGGTTTGTTGGCGTCGAGCAGATTTTTGATGTCGCTCCAACTCAGTAGGCGACCTTCAACCGCACCCTCGGGTTTTAAGCGCGGCAGACGCAATGCGCTTTGTGCGTCTTCCAGGCCTGGATAAATTTCCCGCACAATGTCATCGAGTGTCGAGGTGTCCCGTAAATAGAATCGACGCATCATTAGGCTCGCCGCCGCCCAACACCAATTCGACTTTTGTTGCGGAACGAACTCAAGCCCGGCGACCACTTTAACGGTTACCGGCGCCAGCGGTGGGTCATCCGCTTCCACTGGTGCACCTTGCTGCGCTTGCGCAGGCGGCATGGCTGGGAGATCCCAGGCGCCGCCGGGATTCGGATTTTCAAAGCGCGTTAAGATGTCGATGAGGCAGTCGATGGCGGTTTTTAAGCTGCGCTGAGTGAAGGTTTCTTCGATACTGCCTGCGTAGCGCTTATATTCCCAAACGAGGTCGCGTAAACCCAGAACTGGCAGACCTTTAATGAACGAAAGCTGCGGCCAATCTTCATCGCGCACCTCAACTGTTATTTTGACCACCATGGGTTTGTATTTGATGGTTGAGGAAAAGCTCACCACCTCTGGCCAGAACAACGCCAACTTACCCTCGGGCAATTCCGTCAGCAGAAAATTGGGCGTGGTGGGATCTTTGATGTACGTATCAATGAGCGGTTTGATTAATTCGAGCACGGTGGCGGGTTTGGAGCCGGGTTTGCAATAGATTTTAAGATCCAAGCGGCGAATGGGTTCCAATTCTTCCATGCGTTCGAAGCGGGCATAGCGCGCGTGTAAATTGGCGGCGAAGGCACCGGCCACCGCGAATTGAACTTCTAAATCTTCGCCGCCCGCAAACAACGAGCCGGTATAAATTGCCTTGACGAAATGAATTAATTCTTTGCTATGGTCTTGGATAAATTTTGCCCGTTCGTCCTGCAAATGTTTCGCAAATTCCTGCGAAATCCACTGCGCATAGCCGATGTCATCCGCAACGGCTTTATGCGGGTCGGCATAGCCTTCTTTCTTTTTATCCGATTCCGCAATGGCTTGGGTAAATGCGGCGGGATAGACGGCTTTAGTTTTTCGATTGGCGAGGTCTTTGCTGAATTCGGTGTTGAAGCATTTGGCTAAATCTCCATCCAGCGCGAGGTCATATGCCTCGGAAAATTGTGCTAACAAAATTGTGAGCATGCGCTTTTCTGGAGGCGGTAGCTTCTCAACAGCATCAATGGAACTCTTTAACGCAGATGGAATATGTTTCCTTTCCTCCGCAACGAAAGGGTCTAGGGCATCCATGTTCAAAACTTCGAGTAACCGAATGACACGTTTAGGTGTCTTTGGCACGGAAATGCATTTATCCATAAATGCTTCGCGAATCATCATGACGTATTCAGCGATATAGTAAAGATGGCCTGGAACCGGAATATTGTCCGGGCAGCGTATGACGCGAGGGCACACATTGGCCTATTGTTCAAACGCTTCTACGGTGTCTCGGCGCGGAATGCCGATGTCGATTAGCTCGGCTTTGCAATTCTCAAACTCCATTCCTTCCAAGGTGGAGCCTTGATAATGGGCACGCTTTTCGGCGTCATCCATTTCTTTGAGTTGTTGATCGGCCTTAGCGAAATAAGCGAGGTCCTCATCAGAAAGAAGCTCACCACCCAATGCGGCCAACATATTTAAGTCTTTCATTTCCGCCGTCGATTGGGCCGTGGCGCGCGCTTTGTCGCGCTCTTTCTTGTCGTCGGCCTCCATTTCCAAAATGGATTTTACTAGACCATCGTAGGCATCGGCCTGGAACACGCGCACGCAAAATTCGCGTTTCGCTTTTTCTAGGAAGGCGAGCACGGTATTGTGGACCGCTAGAAAATTCTTATACCACTCACTCGCGCGCAAATACGGGTTGATAACGATGTTGGTATCCCAATCGTTTTCACCTTGTCGCTCGATTTGTAATAGGTATTTGGCTGCCCGACCGCCTTTGAGGAAAAAGACGACAGCCGGTTCGCCTGTCGGCCAGCGTTTGGAGGCGGGTCCTTTCGTCGGGCATGTACGCGCTAAGTCGCCGTCGAGTTCAACTAATTTGTCACGCAGCCATTCAAATAGCCACGGAACATGTTTTCCGTTATGCAGCAATGATGTTAGCGACGAGCTAACCTTCGTGCGCATTGCACTTTGTATCGCCTTGTCACTTTGAATTTGAAATTTGACCAAGAGGCGAAATAGATAAAAAGGTTCTATCGTATGAAAATTTTGAATGCTGCACATGCCTGCAATGGCGAATGAGATTTCTAAGTGTGCTTTGCCTAATCGCGCACGGATCACCTCATAGGCATCGGCGGCCATGGGGTTAATCTTTGCCGCTGCCATGGCTTTGG
>JANOTC010000178.1:0-6242 GCA_031416175.1 Gammaproteobacteria bacterium | reverse complement strand
AACGCAACTAAAGTGACTGCCATCAACGCGAATAACCGCGGGAATCACACCGGCTGCTGGCGCGAGGGTTGTGTACAAAGCTGCTCCGCTCATCGTCGTGTCCAAACTCTCGCTAGACGGAGCACGAATAAACTGATGGGTATCGAAAATTTCATTTACAACAAAGTCTGCGACGTCGACCATGGATTGGGGTGTCAACATGGCAGAATAATTGTGGACATTAACAACTTTGGTGCCATCGAAAATATTGAAACCATTAAAAAGTACGTTTATGACGTCCTCTTCGGTTTTGCCGCGAACGTCTCGCAATTCCAATAGATTGTTAGTAGCGCCAGCGTTCCACGTGAATAAGCCGCCTTCATAGTCGAATCCATGGCATCCGCTACAGGTGAAAACGCCCGGGCCAGCGGTAGGCATGTTAGCTTCGGTCATGCCAGGCGGCGCTTTAGCGAACGTGCCTAGGTCCCAAAGTGGATTCTTGGCGGCGGCAGTGGGTATGGTGACTCCGGCCGCGCCGGCCAGTTCAATCGTAAAGTCATCGTATATTCGAGCGCCGCGCACGTGGCTAGGTTCTAATCCGTCATGCGCTTGCCGTGTATGCACAGGAAGTGTGGCAGCGGGCGCGACGAGCTTAGTCGTTTTTGGAGCGACCGTGTTCCCAATTGGCGCGCCTAGCACTAATTGTCCGGTGCTATCTTTCTGAATGAATCCCTTGGCATTGGTGTTGGACGAAGGTTTTTTTGTATTTGTTCCTTGACTCTGCTCCAAGCAGCCCGTTGCAAACACAAGTGTTCCGGCTATAGCGGACCACTTGCATATTGATAATATGCGCATAAATAAACTCCCCTTTGCTCACCACGTATACAATTATTTTCAGTGCCAGACGCGTTCTTCGTTTTGCGTTTACCAATTTTGAATGGCGAAAGCAAAACGCGGACTGCGCGTCGTTAACTAAATTATATGCATAAATTCCGAAGTTTCCACCTAAGTAAGGCGAAATTCCGAGTTTGTTTTTAGAATTACAGAGAGAATTGAAGAATCCGGTGATCATCATGAATTCCCTATGAATTTCTTCACGTAATTTCCTCGATTTTTCAGCAACGCTCGAATTTTGAGCGCATCCAGTGTTAATATTGCCGCCTTTCCAGCGAGCCTTAGGGATACAGACCAAATGCGCAGTCACTATTGCGGTCACGTCAACGAAACGCTTGTCGACCAAGTCGTCGACATTGTCGGGTGGGTACATCGTCGGCGGGACCATGGCGGGGTTATTTTCTTGGACATGCGGGACCGCGAAGGGCTGCTGCAAGTCGTCGTCGACCCCAGCGTGAAAAACGTATTCGAGCAGGCCGAGCGCGTGCGCAGTGAGTATGTGCTGCAAATCAAGGGCAAAGTGCGGCGCCGTCCAGGCGGCACAGAGAACGCCAATTTGCCTACCGGCATGGTCGAAGTGTACGGCGAAAACCTCACCATTCTGAATCGCTCGGAAACGCCGCCTTTCCAAATTGACGATGACACCGTCAATGAAGAACTCCGTTTGCGCTATCGCTACTTAGATTTGCGTCGCCCGGAAATGCTGAAGCGCCTCAAACTGCGTTCAGAAATCACCCGTTATCTGCGTAATTATCTAGACAACCACGGTTTTCTCGACATCGAAACGCCGATGCTCACGCGTGCGACACCCGAAGGTGCCCGTGATTACCTCGTGCCGAGCCGCACCCATCCAGGATCATTTTTCGCGCTGCCGCAGTCGCCACAGTTGTTTAAGCAATTGTTGATGGTGGCGGGGCTGGATCGCTATTACCAAATTGTGCGTTGCTTCCGTGACGAAGATTTGCGCGCAGATCGCCAGCCCGAATTTACTCAGCTCGATATCGAAACCTCGTTTTTGGATGAAAACGAAATCATATCGATGATGGAAGAAATGATGCGGCAGGTGTTTGCCAAAGTGTTAGAAGTCGCGTTGCCTAATCCGGTGCCGCGTATGACCTACGCGGATGCCATGCGTCGTTTCGCCAGCGACAAACCTGATTTACGTATTCCGCTAGAATTGGTTGATGTCGCCGACTTAATGCGTGGCGTCGATTTCAAGGTGTTCGCTGGCCCCGCCAATGATCCTAAGTGCCGCGTTGTGGCTTTGCGCTTGCCTAAAGGCGGCGAATTATCCCGCAAGGAAATCGACGACTACACTAAATTTGTCGGCAACTATGGCGCACGTGGCTTGGCGTATATCAAAGTTAACGAGATCGCCAAAGGCATGGAAGGCTTGCAGTCGCCTATCCTCAAGTTCTTGCCGGAAGAAGTGGTGAATGCAATATTGCAGCGCACCGGCGCGCAAGACGGCGATCTTGTGTTCTTTGGCGCAGACAAAGCGAAAGTGGTTAACGACGCCATCGGCGCGCTTCGCATTAAGTTGGGACATGATCGCGGCCTGGTCGAGCACGGCTGGCGCCCTCTGTGGGTGGTCGATTTCCCCATATTTGAATGGGACGACAAGGCGAATCGCTGGGCCTCCTTGCATCATCCTTTTACCGCGCCTATGCGGGAAGATATGGACAAACTCGTTTCCGACCCCGGCGCCTGTCGCTCGCGGGCCTACGACTTCGTGCTCAACGGCACCGAAGTGGGCGGCGGTTCGATGCGAATTTATGACCCCGAAACCCAACAGAATGTGTTCAATGCCCTGGGCATTAGCGAAGTTGAGTCGAAAGACAAGTTCGGCTTCCTCTTGGACGCTTTAAAATACGGTTGCCCGCCACATGGTGGATTAGCGTTTGGAATGGACCGCTTGGTGATGTTAATGACCGGCGCCTCGTCCATTCGTGAAGTGATGGCCTTCCCGAAAACGCAAACCGCCGCGTGCATGATGACCAACGCCCCCTCGGAAGTATCCTTGGAGCAATTACGTGAACTACACGTTCGGGTGTCTATGCCGATTAAGGATGTGAAGTAGTCATTGTCATTGTCATTGTCAGTGGCGGTCGCGGTCGCGGGGCCGCCTCAAGATTTCGCGGAACTAAGGCTGGTTTTGCGGTCGAAAAGTTACGTCAGATATATTAATCTTTACTAATGTACGAAAAACAAAGGAAAATGGTCGGACATAAGCGCCTAAGGGGAAAGGTATGGCAGCAACAGCACGGGCAATTCAGTTTTTTACGGGGCTAAGCGACGAAGAGTGCGAGGTGCGAATACTTGCGGCTAAGGAAAAGCTCGGTTCACGCGTTGTTATTCTCGGCCACCATTACCAACGCGAAGAAGTGTTTCGCCATGCCGACTTTGTTGGCGACTCCTTAAAGCTTTCTCGCTCGGCGGCAAGTACGCAGGCAGAATTTATCATTTTCTGCGGCGTACACTTCATGGCCGAAGTGGCCGATATCCTCTGCAAGCCAGGGCAAGTTTCCATTTTGCCGGATCTTGCGGCGGGGTGTTCCATGGCGGACATGGCCAACTTGGCGAAAGTGGAACGTGCCTGGCGCGAGTTGGCGACGGTGATTGACGTGGAAAACAGCGTCACGCCCGTCACCTATATTAATTCGGCGGCGGATCTAAAAGCGTTTTGTGGTAGCCACGGCGGCATTGTTTGTACGTCGACTAACTGCAAAAGTGTCTTGGATTGGTCGTTTGCGCAGCGCGAAAAAATACTGTTTTTCCCTGATCAACATCTTGGGCGTAATACCGGTTACAAAATGGGTATCCCGCTCGACGAAATGGTGGTGTGGGATTTTGACAAACCAATGGGTGGTCTAACACCCGAGGCTATTCGCAACGCGAAAATGATCTTGTGGCGCGGATTCTGTTCCGTGCATCAAGTGTTTAAGCCTGAGCATATTGATCGGTTTTTAGCGCGTTTTCCCGAAGGAAAAGTCATTGCGCATCCGGAATGTTCGTTTGAAGTGTGCCAGAAATCGCACTATGTGGGTTCCACAGAATATATTATCAACACGGTGGCCGAGTCGGCGCCGGGAACGCGCTGGATGGTCGGCACAGAATTGAATTTAGTGAATCGCTTGCACGAGCGTTTTCAATCGCAAGGCAAGAATGTGCATTTTATGTCACCCGCCGTATGTATGTGTTCGACCATGTTTCGCATTAGCCCGCAGTATCTAACATGGACGCTGGAGAACTTGGTGGATGGCAAGGTCGTTAATCGAATTCGTGTGGCGGAAGCGGAAAAGGTGCAAGCGCGTTTAGCGATTGAACGAATGTTTGCAGTTTCGACTTGAGTGCCATAACACGCGCGTGCTGCTTGTTTAATCGGCTATAATCCGGCTCGCCGCTGGCCAGACATGGAAGTGCGCGCAACGTGTGCCGCGCCTACGGTGGTTAGGATCATTGACTAAGCGGGGTCAGCGCGGACATGGTCCGACGAGCGATCAAGATTGCATTTTTCACCTTCTTGGCGCTTTTCGTGCTCGGGCCGATTATTCTGGTTCTATTGTCGATTGAATCCGAGCCACACGTGGTGGCGCCCGAAAAAACCATCACGCCTGACGACGTGCAGCGCATAAAAGCGTTAGTAACGGCCAATGACCCGCGCAAAATGCGGCCCGGAGATTTGCGCTATATCGACCTCGCCCAGCGCGACGTCAATGTGTTGTTGTTGCACAGCCTAGCGCGTATGCCACGCTTGCAGGCACGCGTGGACCTGCACAACGACAAAATTGAAATTCATGCGACCTTTGCTGGCCCGCCCACACCCATGGGCCGGTACTTTAATGTCAGCGCGTACATCGTGCAAAGAAGCGGGGCGATTGAGTTAGATGAACTCGACTTAGGCCGACTTAGCATTAAGGGTTGGCTGCTCAATCCGCTATCACGTTACGCCCATCGCTGGATGCAAGATCGTAATGAGCTGTATCGCACTGCGCTGGACTCCGTGGCGGCATTTCGCGTGAGTGAGGGGCAGCTCGATCTCACCTATCAATGGCGCCCTGATTTAATTCGCCAACTGCGTGCACAAGGCCGCGAACTGCTCATGCCGGGTGAAGATCGCGACCGTATGCGTGCTTACAATCACCACTTGGCGCTCATCTCCACGCGTTTAAAGCGTAATGCGTCACTTCTCGATGTGTTGCAGCCTATGTTTTTGTTAGCGGACGAACGCAGTCGCGCGGGTGGCGATCCGGTAACCGAAAACAAGGCGTTATTTAACACCTTGGCTATTTACATCGCCGGGCGCGATCTCAATAAGATTCTTGGTTCTACAACGGACAGCGGCCATGTGCAAGCGCGCTGGGTGGCCTTAACGCTGCTTGGCCGTGCGGATCTCGCACAGCACTTTTTACTGTCGGCGGCAATCACCGCAAATGCGGGCGCCGGTGTCGCTGACTTGCTGGGCGTGTTTAAAGAGCTAGATGATTCCCACGCAGGCAGCGGTTTTAGTTTCGCTGATCTGCTCGCCGACCGTACGGGTGTGCGTTTAGCGGAAATGGGTACTGAGGGACCAGAAAGCGCGCGTCGACTTCAGCAGCGCTTGGCGACCTCGGGCAGCGAACGCGACTTCATTTCTGATGTCGATAAACTTCCTGAAGGCATCATGGAACTGCAATTCAAACAACGCTACAAAGATCTCGATAACGTCAGCTACCAAATGGTCGAAGCGGAAATACAACGGCGCATTGGATTGTGTTCGGCGTATCAACCGGATACCACCTCTAAGTAATCGGTGCAAAAAAAAGCGCCGCGAATTTCGCGGCGCTTTTTATCTAAAGGCTCTTTTGCGCGATTTTATCTTCTACCAAAACCGAACGAGCCGCTTCGAATACTGGCCGCAGCCGGTGCAGCCGGTGGCGGTTCGACTGTCACTTTAACGCGTGCCCGGTCCTTCTGGCCAGCCGAGTTAGTGACTACCAAGCGGACGTTGAACACGCCCACCTTGTCGAAGGTAACGTTACCTGGGTTTTGCGCGGCAGAACTTGGCATGTCGAGACCGAAATCCCACGCGTAGGTCAATTCCAAGCCGTTCGGATCTGTTCCGGAGCCTATGAATTCGACGGGATCACCCAAGATGATGGTCACGTCACCGGCAGGTTGATCAATACTGGCTGTAGGCGAACCGAGTGAGTCAGGTGATGCGCCACCCCCCACTGGGTTGGCGAGGTCAGTGACAATCACATGCTTTGTTTCGGGTTCAGACGAAACGCCCGTGGCAATACTGGTCGCGACCAAGGTTGCGTCAAAGCGGCCTACCTCAAGATACGTCACAGGACCAGGGTTTTGCTCGGTCGAATTGGCTGGATCGC
>JANOTC010000177.1:0-2271 GCA_031416175.1 Gammaproteobacteria bacterium | reverse complement strand
GCGTCGTAAAGGCTTTCGTCGACGCGACCCCAATTTCTGGTCCAGCACGCGTCATAAGGGCTAAATCGGACGCCCTAACTAACGAACTCTCCGGTACATTGCACACCGACAACGAATGACCAAAGCCTAATCGTTTTGCTTCCTGCAAAGCCGCCAAGGTGTCTGCCGTTTCGCCGGATTGGGAAATCGTCACAACCAAACTATTCTTGCGCACAACAGGATGGCGATAGCGGAACTCGCTGGCAATTTCAACGCTACACGGAATTCGAGCAATCGACTCCAACCAATGGCGGGCAATCATGCCTGCATGAAAGCTGGTACCACAAGCAACAATATGAACACCGTCGACTTGATCCAATAGCGCCGACGCACCAACACCTAACGCATCTTCAAGCAAACGATTCCCGGATACACGACCTTCCAAGGTCTCCGCAATGGCACGCGGTTGCTCAAAGATTTCCTTAAGCATGAAATGCCGATACGGACCCTTGTCCGCAGAATCTGCGGTCAACTTAGAGAACTGAATCGGGCGTTTTACCACCGCGCCCGTGCCATCGTAAATAACCAAGGTGTCGCGCGAAATATCGGCGATGTCGCCATCTTGCAAATAGATAAAACGATTGGTAACCGGCAACAATGCCGCCACGTCGGACGCAATAAAGTGTTCGCCAATACCTAAACCGATGACGAGCGGACTACCTTTCCTAGCGACAATCATGCGCTCAGGTTCGCGCTTATCAATAACAGCAATGGCGTACGCACCGGTCAGTAACGCAACCGTATCGCGTACCGCCAGAAAGAAATCTTTGCCGTTTTGTTTTTGATTGAAGACTTCGTGAACCACCACTTCCGTGTCGGTTTCAGAGGTAAAAGAATAGCCTTCTCCACGCTGACGCTCGCGCAACGCCTCGTGATTTTCAATAATGCCGTTGTGCACCAAAGCAATCGTGCCTCGGCAAACATGCGGATGGGCATTATTTTCACTCGGCTTGCCGTGCGTGGCCCAACGCGTATGCGCAATGCCCGTACCGCCGCGAAAAGGCGCCGCGCGCAAAGCAAAATCCAAATCCTTTACTTTCCCGACTGTGCGGGCACGCTTCAAGCCCGATTCCGCCGTGGCAACCGCCAGACCAGCCGAGTCATATCCGCGATATTCGAGGCGGCGCAACCCTTCCAACAAGATCGGCACCACGTCCCGCTCAGCGACTGCTCCCACTATTCCGCACATTTTCCCTGTCCTCGCAATAAATACGATATTCGCGCTTAGATTCGAACAAGCTTCCTATCAGTCGGAAGCCTGTAATATTTATGCTTTCGGCTTTTTCGCTGGCCGTTTCCAGCTTGGCTTGGACGCCTGCGGCACCCTGCTTAACGTCAATTGATCGGCGGGCGCGTTGCGCGTGATAGTCGACCCAGCGCCGATGGTCGCACCCGCACCAATCTCGACCGGCGCAACCAATTGCGTGTCAGAACCGATGAAAGCATCATCGCCAATCACGGTGAGATGCTTGTTCGCGCCATCGTAATTACAGGTGATCGTGCCAGCACCAATATTAACGCGTTTACCAATAATGGCGTCACCCACGTAACTGAGGTGGTTAATTTTTGCACCCGCGTTGACAGTGGCTTTCTTCACTTCCACAAAGTTCCCGATATGCACTTCTTCTGCCAGTACCGTCTCAGGCCGCACCCGAGCAAATGGACCAATGACTGCACTTGCGCCAATTTTCGCACCGTCGATAACGCAATGGGATTTCACAATAACGCCAGCGCCCAAACTCGCGTCCTTAATAATAGAATTTGCACCGATTTGAACGCCATCCGCTAATTCAACAGTCCCTTCAAAAATCACATTCACATCAATCATCACATCGCGCCCGACAGTCAGTTTTCCGCGCACATCTAAACGCGCCGGATCTCGCAACGTCACGCCGTCGCGCATGAGTTGCTGCGCGACGCGCGCTTGGAAACGACGCTCTATGTCGGCCAATTGCAACTTGTCGTTAACGCCAAGAATCTCCCCCAACTCAGCCGGATGCGTCGTTTCAACCACAACGCCGTCTTGCACCGCCATGGCTATCACGTCAGTAAGGTAGTATTCCCCCTGAGCATTTTTATTCTCCAGTCTAGCCAACCAAGCGCGCAGGTGGGTCGCTTTCGCCAACAATATGCCCGTGTTGATCTCTTTTATTCCACGCTCCGCTTCCGTCGCATCTTTTTCTTCAACAATGCGAATCACCTTATGGTTTCCGTCGCGAACAATGCGCCCGT
>JANOTC010000176.1:0-10088 GCA_031416175.1 Gammaproteobacteria bacterium | reverse complement strand
TCAATTCAAACAAGCCAACGTGCTACGCGCCGCCGCCTGTGAACTCACCGGCGCCCTCGCCACAACGATAATCAGCGACCAGCTTACCTTCGTTGCCGAGTCTTCTTTACGTGCTGCGGTCAACATGGCCATGCGCCACTTACACGACCGTCACGGCCACCCCCGCTACGTGTTGCATCAGCAGCCTCACGAAGCAGGCTTCGCCGTCATCGCCTACGGAAAGCTGGGGGGTTACGAGCTTGGCTTCGCCTCCGACTTAGACGTCGTGTTCCTGCACGATAGCCGTGGCGAGAATCAGATGAGCGACGGTGCCAAGCCGGTTGAGAACGCCCTCTTTTTCGCCCGACTTGGCCAACGCATTATTCACATCCTTTCCACCGCCACTGCCTCAGGCGTGCTGTACGAAGTGGACACTCGCTTACGCCCCAGCGGTAAATCGGGGTTATTAGTCAGTAACGTAGAAAGCTTCGCTCTTTACCAACGCAACGAAGCCTGGACTTGGGAACATCAAGCCCTCGTCCGTGCCCGTCCTGTGGGCGGATCACCCATAATCTGCCAACAGTTCAATGCCTTACGCCAAGAGACTCTCTGTCGAGAACGCGACGAAACCCAATTGCGCACGGACGTTCGCGACATGCGCGAGCGAATGCGCACGGCGCTATCGCAGGACAAAGACCCTCTCTTCGACCTCAAACAAGGCCAGGGCGGCACCGTCGACATCGAGTTCATCATTCAGTATTTGGTTCTGCGAAATGCCCATCGGCACCCAGAAATAACGGACTACACAGACAATCTACGCACCATCACCCGCTTGACCGAGGCTAACCTTCTGGCCCACGATGATGCTAAAATGCTAAGTCACGCTTACGTGAGCTATCGCCACACGATTCACGCCATGGCACTGCAACAGCAGCCCATTTTGGCGCACGGCGAAGCGTTTAGCGACATGCGCGCAGGCGTAATACGAATTTGGAAGTTCCATTTCGACGTGGTGTAGTTAACGCACACATCACCCGATAGACAGCGACGAGGAGTACCCGACTATGACAATGGATGATCGCGACGGCGTCATCTGGATGGATGGCAAATTCGTTCCGTGGCGAGAGGCTAAAGTCCATGTATTAACACATACCCTGCATTACAGCATGGGCGTATTTGAAGGTACTCGCGCCTACAAAACGGATAACGGCACCGCCATTTTCCGCCTCAACGAACACACCAACCGGCTGTTCCGTTCCGCGCACATTTTGCAAATGCCTATGCCATTTAGCAAAGACGAAATCAACGAAGCCACGCTCGCCACCGTGCGTGACAACAAGCTTGAATCCGCCTATATTCGTCCCATGGCGTTCTATGGTTCGGAAGGCATGGGTTTACGGGCCGATGGCCTCAAAGTCCATGTTATGATTGCCGCCTGGTATTGGGGCAGTTACCTAGGTGAAGAGGGCATGCTAAAAGGGGTCAAGGTTCGCACCTCTTCTTTTAATCGCCATCATCCTAACATTGCCATGTGCAAAGCGAAGGCAAACGGCAACTACATGAACTCCATGCTAGCGTTGCAAGAAGCCCGCTCCTGCGGCTGCGACGAAGCGCTGATGCTCGACCGTGAAGGCTTCGTCGCTGAAGGCAGCGCCGTCAACGTGTTCATCGTGCGCGACGGCAAACTCTATACGCCGGAACTCACCTCGGCATTGGACGGCATCACACGCGGTACCGTCATTAAACTCGCCGAGGACATGGGCCTCACCGTCAGCGAAAAACGCATCACCCGTGATGAAGTGTATATCGCCGACGAAGCCTTTTTCACCGGAACCGCCGCCGAAGTCACACCAATACGCGAAGTCGATGGCCGCATTATCGGCGCCGGAATGCGCGGACCGATCACAGAAAAATTGCAGACGCTGTATTTCGACGTCGTGCATGGCCGCGCGAAAGCATACCAAAACTGGCTAACACACATTTAAACAACACGCATCTGAGGCTAATCCATGGCAAGTCATACTACCGCACGTGCAGCACCCGGCTTGATTGAACCCAATGCCAAAAATGATTACGAAATTACTGAGGCAAACCTGCCGTTGCATTGCCCCATGCCCGCCATGAGCCTATGGAACTCGCACCCACGCGTTTATTTGCCCATTGAAAAAACCGGCAAAGCGAAGTGTCCGTATTGCGGTGCGAATTACACCTTAAAGCGATAATTGTGCACTTTTGAAGTCAACATTTGAAGTCAACGCCATTAACGTTAATTCGCCGCATCAAATTGGCCGTTGGACGAACTGAGCGGGCATGAACTGGCCCAATCCGAAACGCATCCTTGTCGTCGGCCCCGCCTGGGTCGGCGACATGGTCATGGCCCAAAGCCTATTCAAGGCACTCAAGGCGCGACACGCCAACGCCCGAATTGATGTGTTAGCACCCGCCTGGACACAGCCACTCCTAGCACGCATGCCTGAAGTCCGCCGGGGCCTTACCCTGCCTTTTGCGCACGGCCACTTCCAACCCCTTCGTCGCTACGCCTTTGGCAAATCACTGCGCCCTGAAAGCTACGATTGGGCAATCGTTATGCCCATTACTTGGAAATCCGCGCTGATACCCTTTGCAGCACACATACCCCGGCGCACTGGCTTCTTGGGCGAAAGCCGCTGGGGTCTAATCAACGACACCCGTCCTTTAGACAAAAATGCGCTGCCCATGATGGTTCAACGCTATCTCAGCCTCGCCCTCGAAGCGGATGAAGCACTAACGAATAACATACCGCGACCCGCCCTCACTTCGACAGCAGAGCAACAATTCGCCACGCTAACCCGACTTGGCATAACTACAATCGACCGCCCCATCCTCGCCCTTTGTCCGGGGGCAGAATACGGCCCCTCGAAACGTTGGCCCCCCGAACATTTCGCCGAGCTGGCAAGAAGACAAATCGCCCTAGGCTGGCAAGTTTGGATTTTCGGTTCCGCCAAAGACCAAGAGCAAGCGACATACATTGCCGACCAACTCAGCCCATCTGCCTGTATCAATTTAGCCGGAAAAACTCGCCTAGAAGACGCCATTGATCTACTCGCCCTGGCCACCACCGTCGTCAGCAACGACTCCGGCCTCATGCATGTCGCCGCCGCCTTAGAACGCCGTGTCATCGCTGTATTTGGGTCATCAGATCCGAAGTACACACCACCACTCAGCCCGCGTGCGTCTATCGTATCTATCAATATCGAATGCAGCCCGTGTTTCAAAAAAGAATGCCGCTACGGCCACTACAAATGCCTTAACGACTTGAAGCCTGGCCAAGTCATCGCACAACTGGAACACCCGCCATGAACACATTATCCATCGTGGTGATCGCCAAGAACGAAGGAGAAAATTTAGCCGCGTGTTTAGCCACCGCCACCTGGGCCGATGAAGTCTTGGTCATTGATGGCGGCAGCACCGACAACACCGTTGAAGTAGCACAGCGTTTTACCCCGCACGTTTTTTCTTTTAACGACTGGCCCGGTTACGGAAAGCAACGCCAACGCGCGCAGGCGCTCGCGCACAGCCACTGGATCCTAATGTTAGACGCAGACGAACACATAACACCTGAGTCACAACGTGAAATCCAAGAAATCGTACGACACTATCCAATGGATACAGTTTTTGCCATTCCACGTCTAACCTGGTGTTTCGGCGGATACATTCGTCACGGCGGCTGGTACCCAGACTACGTTTCTCGACTATACCCAACCAAGCTGACGCAATACGACAACGCCTTGGTTCACGAACAAGTCATCATTCCGCCGAATGCGCGCGTCGAACGCCTCACCCACACATTGCTACATTTCAGCTACCGCGACATGCAACACTATTTGGTGAAATCCGCCGGCTATGCGTCCTTATGGGCAACGCAAAAACAGGCCCAAGGTAAAACGACTAGCCTCAGCAACGGCGCCTTGCACGCCATCGGCTGCCTCCTGCGCATGTACATTTTGCGCGGGGGTTTCTTGGACGGCAAACGCGGTTTGTTACTGGCCTTATTGTCAGCCCATTCTACGTTTGTAAAATACGCCGACCTTTGGTCCCGCTCGCAAACTAAGCCACCTCTGCACTAAAGTCCGTCTATGCCAACGATCATCCTCCCCCTCATTTTCGCATCATTCTTAACGATGGGCGCGAGTGCTTAGTGGATATTGAAACGCTTGCGTGTATCTCGGGCCAAGTGCCTCACCGTGAAATGGCCGAGGCGATTGGTTGGGCCGCGGAGCAACGACCGTTTCTTATTTCCCGCTGGAAGGAGCTGAACCTATGAAAGCCGAGCACGGTCCAAATCAGGGTACCACTATCGATTCACAAGACTGGAACAATAACACAACAACAAACTAGCACGTATTTGCTAAACCAACGTCCCCTGCTTAGCCTGCGTCAACGCCTCATGTGCGCGCGATAAAAACTTATTTAAATCGTCACCTTTCTGCCAGCCCGCCACGCCCAAGCTCGCATTCACTTTAATCTGCGCGTCACCGTTAGGCAGCGTCAAGCTGTCCATACGCTGAAGAATCTTTTCCGCCAATTTCTCAGCGTCGACCTTGCTCGTTTCCGGCAAAATCAACGTAAATTGATTATCGCCAGTGCGGCCGATCAAATCAACCCAGCGCATTTGATCACGCAAATAATGACTCACACTGGTTAGCACCTGTTCGACACTCGGCGTGTTTTCCCCGGCGCTCGGCTTGAAGGCTGCCACCTCCATCACAATCACCGAAAGCGGGTTTCCATAGCGACGGCTACGTGACACTTGAGGTTCCAGTGCCTGCATCAACGCGCGCGCATTGAGCAAGCCGGTAAGACCGTCAGCCGTGTTTTTACCTTCCAATTG
Organism: Gammaproteobacteria bacterium; assembly: GCA_031416175.1. Lineage (GTDB taxonomy): Bacteria > Pseudomonadota > Gammaproteobacteria > S012-40 > S012-40 > JANOTC01. Next base: position 5,239 of record JANOTC010000176.1, on the reverse strand, counting down.
CGCAGTGAGCTCGTCGCGCTGCTCACGCAAACGCACCGTTTCACTCACATCCACAAAATAGCGAACGGTGCTGCCCGTCGACATGGGATACGTCACCGACAACAACCAGCGATCCTCCCAGGCCGGTGCCGACGTCACTTTGAACAGATTCGGGCTACCGGGTATCGCGCTCAAGTGCGCGGCAAGCACGCTCGCCTCGGTCTTCCCGCAGGCGTTATCTCGATCTATTTGCGCAAGCTCGGCCAGTGAAATATTGGTCCAGCTCACCAAGCCATCCGCGCCGGTGATCATCACGCCGGCGGGCGAATGGTCCAAGGCTTCAATGGCCATTGGGGTATCCATTTCTCGTTCCATGGTCTGGGGTTTCCTCATCTCGGTTGATTTAAATTAATAAAAGGTACCTTTGAGCGCTTTATCGACATTACCCGACGCAACTTTAGCCGAAAAGCGAAAAATTTTTCGCGGTACTGAGTCGCCGCTTTTTCTGGCCTGATTCTTTCATATACCAAGGCTGAAAACCGCTTACGCTCCGAGTTTTCCAAGGTCACCCTAATGCTACGCGACTCAATCCAGTTCGATCAAATTCGTGATCGTTTCGTCGCGCTAAATCGCCTGCGTGTATCCAAAACTCAGGTCTTGATGCGCGCGCGCGGACGACCATTTTTGGATATATTGCCGCTCTTGTGGCATATCAATCACCCTATTTTGCCCGGATTTGCGGGCGAAAACGTCGCCTATGGCGTGCAAGGATATAGCCCACCGTTTGAAGCGCTCAACGCCGCCAAAGTTCTTTTCAATGGCTTTGAGTTGCCCAAACGCGCACCCATGCAATTTGATATTCATTCCATTTTTCTGATCGGCAGTGCCGGTTCCATGGCTTTTTCGCGCGACAGTGATTTTGACGTTTGGCTCTGTTATCGGCCCACGCTTGAACCTGCCGCCATTAAGAAGCTGGAACGCAAGGCCGCCGATATTGAAAAATGGGCCGAGACGCTGGGCCTGGAAGTGCACTTCTTTGTCATGAACGCCGAGCACTTTCGTGACGGGAAAATGCTCGAATTGTCCAAGGAAAGTAGCGGTAGTGCCCAACACAAACTCCTATTAGATGAATTTTATCGAACCAGCCTATGGCTTGCTGGCCGTTACCCATTTTGGTGGTTTGTGCCACCGGGCAGCGACGACAGCTACGACGCCATGAAAAAGGGCGCCTCTGGTCGGCAAGTCGGCGGGCTAGCTGAATGCATCGACTTTGGCAGCCTACCCACCATCCCCGCCGATGAATTCTTTGGCGCGGCGGTGTGGCAAGTCTACAAAGGCGTCGAATCGCCCTATAAATCGGCGCTAAAAATCACCTTAATGGAAGCCTACGCCAGCCAATATCCTCATTGTGTACCGCTCGCCGCTGAATTTAAAGAAGCTGTTTACGCCGACGCCGATCCAGCGGATTTAGATCCCTATTTAATGTTATTACGCCGCCTCGAACGCTACCTGCTAAGTCGCGATGAAGGCCTGCGCTTAGAACTCATCCGCCGAAGTTTCTATATCAAACTTGATTTACCCCTCACCGACGCCAATCAACCCGACGACTGGCGCAGAAAAAGCGTATTGGCCGTTGTCGATGGCTGGGGCTGGACCCCTGCGCATCGCAAAATGATGGATACGCGGCATAAGTGGAAAATCGGACAAGTGGTAGAAGAACGCAAACTGATGGTGGACTATCTAACACGCAGTTACGCCTTTTTGTCGAAATTCGCACGGGATAACGCCGACACGCTGCTCATTAAACAAGAAGAACTCACCGCACTCGGGCGCAAACTCTACTCCGCGTTTGATCGTCGCGCCGGAAAAATTGAGATCGTTAATCGGGGTCTTGTTGACGACATCGAGGAAGAAACACTCACGCTCGTGTTAGTTCGCGCGAAAGAAGGTGCTGCACGTTGGGAGCTTTATCGTGGCAAACTTACCCCGGCAGGCGTGCGCCAGCAAACGCCCGTCAAAGTCGCGTACAGCTTATCTGAGCTGCTTGTTTGGTGTTATTTCAACCAAGTTCTGGCCAGCCATACTCAGATGTTAGTGTATCCACCGGGCGTTCTCGCCGTTGGCGCAAGCCAAGCTATCGCGGACCGAATAAAACAGGCGTGGCCAGAGCGAAAACTGGGCCTGCCGAGTCACGAACAATTGCACAAGCCTGCTTTCCTCAACAGCAGCGGATTGTTCATTAATGCCGGATCGGAGCCCGGCCCTAGCATCGCCCTAATCGAAAAGGAAATGTTTGCAGGCGAGGTCGACATCCTCAACATAGGTAACCCAGGCGCGGGGGTCATCACGACCTTAGACTACATTTACGTGAACTCATGGTTAGAGGTATTCGTTCACTCTTATAAAGGCATGGACGGATTTGCGGCGTGGCTGTGCGCATGGCTAATCACACAATTGGACCCTGCCCAAAAATTGAGCGCAGGCTTACCTCACTTTAGCGAGTTCTCCATGCCTTTTGGCCATAGTTTGGTCACACGGATGAAGCAAATCAGCGAGAATATTGCCACCTTGTTTGCCGCCACCCCCCCGTCGGACCACCCACAGTATATTTTCGAAGCAGAAAAAAATTACTACGTAATTAGTCGCAATGCAGAAGGGATCGCCTATAAAGTCTATGACAAGATCATCAGCCTCTTAGTTGGCCTCGGGCAATCACACCTGTGTTATCGTCCTATTTCAATCGAGGAACACACGTTGACTCAAACGCCGCTCCCGTTGATTTTCAAGCACGCGGCGGCGAACGTTATACAAGTTTTCTGTTATGTGGCAGAGGAGGCAACTACGGTATATGTTTTAGACGAAAACGGCGCCACACTTTCCCATCAGGTTCGTGGCGCAGACGCCAGCGGCATCCTCAGCCACTACGCTCGCTTCTTGAAAGCGATTAGTCAACGACGCCGCTTGATGTTGGAAAACGGCGACCTTGGCATTGCTCGACGGAAAATTGGTGGGCTGGGGGAAGCGGAATATTGGTTAGTTAAAAAAGAAAAGAAAACATTTGAGCTAGACCGCCATTATCCGCCCGCAATCAAAGAAACCTCGCATATTTTCAGCGTACAGGCCACGGCGGACCTGGTCGATGGACAATTATCCTTCGCGTTTTTCTGCGACGGCAAAGAATTCACCACCCAGCAATATGGCGGCGCCGTTTTTGATGAAGTCGCCAAAGCCATTTTTCAACAACGCACCGGCGCGGAACGCTACCCGATCTATATCACCGACTTGGATATGTCCGAGCAACTCGTTCGCGGCGCGGGGGCTAATCCGCTGCAAACCATTAATTTCCTGTTATACAAAAAACGCATTGAAGAACGGCTCAATAAGGCACTGGGCGAACTCTAGCCATTTATCGCCGACGCACTAACGCGTCACACTCGGTCGAAACAAAAAAACCAGCACCTGGGTAAGAATCAGAATGACCAAAAGCGTCATAAGGGACATGATAACCGGCGCCATATGAAATATATTCAGTTTTGCAATTTCGGCCACTTGCCCGACCTGCCCTATCTGTGCAATCTGCACTAATTCGCTTATTTTTTCGGTCTCCATGCCGCCCGAGATTGTCAGCAACACACCCAAGAATAGCCCCATCAACCACATTCCCGCCAAAATGGAACCGGCCATGACCAATTGCCTAACAACTATTCCCCATCGCTTAAGGCTGCTTTCCCCCTTAATCGTCTTATAAAGTTCCAAAAATGGCATGAACAACGCCAATACCAAGTAAAACACGCCACCAATTCCAACCCCAGGCAATCCAGCATTCATCGTTTTAATGCCCCTTTTCGTACACTTTTAGAGGTCGTCGTCTGACCCACTCTTCCCACATCGCGTTGAGAATGAAATAACCGTTCACCGTTCGCAAAATAAAAAATGCCGGCACGCTCGCCAGAACGCGCCCGTAATTCTTCCGCCCTTCCGGCGTGAACAACGCCGGTATTAACACCGCCGGCAGGTCAATCACGTAGGCCAACAAAAACAGTGGTTGCCCATAAATCACAACTAACAAGGGCACGATAAACAAATACACTAACGAAGCAATCGCCGCATCCCACAGCGCAACGCTCACAAGGTGCCGCAAATACGGGATGCGCAAATTCGCCCGCCAATGCAGAACCACATTTTGAATAAAGCCGTGCGACCAACGGCGCAATTGTTTGCGCATGAAATCGAAGTTGTGTGGCTCAATCGGATAGCACATCGCCTTCGGCACAAAACGAACATCGTAGCCGTGGTGATAGAACGTCCACGTCAAGTCCATGTCTTCGGCCATGGTGCGTGTTGACCAGCCGCCGAGTCGACGTAACACTTCTGTTTGGTAGGCCGAAAAGCAGCCCGACGAGATCAGCGGTTTTTCATAGTAATCCTGAATGGGTTTGTACCATTAAAACGCTAACAAATATTCGAGATAACGACCCTTCTCCCACAACGTATTAACGAAGCGTGGTAGTACAAACCCACAGGCCGCGACAACATTCGGGCCGTCCATGGCCGCCAGCAATAATTCAATGGCATCGGGCGCGAGAATAGTGTCCGCGTCGATGGCCATGGTGTATTCGGTGTCGACTTGCCTTAACGCAAAGTTCTGCGCGCCCGCTTTGGAGCCGGTGTTGCTAGGCGGACGGATGACTGTAACACCGCATGAACGGGCTAAATCGCCGGTACCGTCGTTGGAAAAATCGTCAACAACGATAATTTCTTCGGGCAAATGAGTCTGTTGTTGGATACTTCGAATGGTATCAACAATACTCTCGGCCTCGTTGTAAGCAGGAACAATGACTGTTAGTCTTTTTCTCACGAAACAAATTCCCCGCAGACAAAACGGACAGACCCGCAAAAGCCTGCATATACCACTATTAGCACGACCCTATACAATCAAAATGCAAATTGGGGTGGATAACGCCAAAAGAAGTCTACTTGGGGGATTTGAAACAGCCTATTTCCCTGCGGATAGACTGCAGAACGAAAAGGAATGGCCCTGTGTGTGCTTCGCGTTTTCGCTCAGCAACACGGCAACGACATTATGCTCATCCTTACCCCACACGCGGGTTCCAATCAAGTTGGCACCCATTCTTATGGCTTCATCAACGCCTTGCAATGACGAAACGGCCTCTTATAGTATTGTAGCGGATAATGACCCGAGTACTGGAGACCACAATGGCCTCATCTTTCCTAAAATCGTGGATCGACCGCCAATAGC
>JANOTC010000175.1:0-10813 GCA_031416175.1 Gammaproteobacteria bacterium | reverse complement strand
GTTCGGCTCGGTCGCGCGCGACCAAGCGACAGAAAACAGCGACATTGATGTTGTGGTACGCCTGAGCCAACCCGACCTGTTTGCGATGGTGCATATTAAGGATGTGTTGCAACAAGCGCTTGGCCGTCGCGTGGACCTCGTACATTACCGTGAACGCATGAACGCTTTTTTGAAAAAGCGAATCGATGAGAATGCGGTCTATGCTTGATGCAGGAGCGGTTTACGCCATTTGCAAGAATCACATCCCCATTCTAATTAGAACGCTAAATACGATGATCAATGATTTGCTATGACGGTGTCCCTGTGAAGACATCTGCCGCTTGCCGTTAAAAAACAGGGCGGTGGTAATCCCGCCCCTCCTGATAATCAATACCGAACAAAGCGCAAGAGTGCGCAATGAGACTTGTATTTATGTTGCGCAATATTGCGCATAATACGCAACGAGAGGGCCACCGTATAGTTTCGAGGCGTAACCGACGCTTTCTTTCACTCCAAGCACATCCCTTGAAAAGGCGCTAAAAGCGTTACACGTCCGAATCGCCGAGGTGTGTATGGCGTTGGAGCCGCTCGACGTTTCCGAAACTGACTATCTCCATCGACGCGCATTGATTAGCAATGTGGGCGCATCGACGCGCATTGAAAACGCCGTGCTTACCGATCAGGAAATTGAATGGGTGGACACAACGCCTAGGCTTGGCACAGGCGCACGATATCAGTTGGCTTTCTAAGGAGCATGCGAATGGCCCAGCCTAAAATCACTGAGATTCAGCTTGCGACCGCGTTAGGCGCGCGGGGAACGCCGCGCTTTGCCGAGGCACTCAAACACGACATCGAACAGTTGGACGCCAGGTTGCTTCCGTTACAGCAAGGGCTATCCGTCGGCAACCACGTGGTAGACACGCCTCTGCAAGCGATGATTATCAGCGTGGCGGAAGACGAAACCGTCATCCGTGCAACAGTAGGACTTTTCTACGCGGGGATTCTCACCGGATGCAGTTGCGCCGATGACCCCACGCCGGTGGAAGCGCAAAATGAATATTGTGAGGTTGAGATCGAGATTGATAAAATCACACTGATAGCGACTGTTATTCCATACGAATCTACGAGCCATGCCGTTTGATTTTCAAATGGAGTTCGGGCAACGTGTCTGGCAAGGTAAACGCGGCAATACCGTCGATTCCGTGCTTGATCATGCTGTTGCTTTGAAGACTAGCCTGAGCTCCGGTCGCTCTGGGATGGTCGGTCCACGTTTACACCCTCACTTTTGGCTTCGTTTATCGCCTGCAACGCGCGCTCAAGTACCATGCGGTCCATAACATCTTTTTCTCGAACCGTTTGCTTGGTTCGCAAAAGACCTTGCAAATTCAACGTTCTAAGCATCACTCCAGGCTGGATCTCGATGATTTCCGCATAGGGCTGCAATGTTTCGAACGTTTCACCGCACGCAACAAGTAGGAGATCAACGACGTAGGCGTCTGCCAAACGGACATTTTCTGTTTCACCCACGTAGAACCACTCCGCTGGCATCTCTCTTGCCGAATGATCCGGTAAGCACTCAAGGGCCCGAACCAATTTGGGACCTACCTCCGGGCCGACGCCAACAAGGATGTCGATATCTTCGGTGGCACGATGGTAACCGTGCGCAAAAAGCGCATAACCGCCAATAAGTAGATATGGCACCTGGTTCTCATTGAGCGATTTGATGAGGGTGACGACATCGTCAAATGTCGCCGGTCGACAATACTCATTACTCATCGGGCACGCTCTATTTTTGCCATCATGCCCGACAGACTCTCCTCCCAATGGCGATTTGCCTCTGCGTGGCTACGGTATCGGTACACCCCCTTGGCGATACACACTCTATTACCGCTGGGCAATTTATGCATTTCGTCATTGAACCGGCACCCCTCTTCAAATAGAAGTGACGACGAATGGAATTGAATGGGTTTCGCAATTCTATTGCCAATTATTCGCATCGCTCGCTGTCCTCGGGGTTCTGTCGTTAGCCATAGACACTGGCTGCGAATTATATATCTTTGCGCCCGTATATACGCGATCGCTATTCAGGCCTCTCTCGTTGCGGCATACCCAGTCCCGACTTTTTTAAATCGTTTCTTAGCCAACCTTGGCCTTGAATTCTGGGCTAAATGTGGTCCGCTTCTTTATGTCGCTCCTCTTCTCGGAAATCGGGCTGCCCCATGCCGTCGAAACGTGTTAGCTAATTCAGCCATGTTGACGTCACTTCCCTCCAAATTCTCAAACGCATATGGATTCAAAAACGCGCGTCCCCAAAGCAGTCTGCGATCCACTTCAGAAACGTTCGCTTCATCGCACACAGCGCCCCAATTCTCGCCAATTGTTTGGATTTGCCCGGTAACTATTTCAAGTGCTTGTTCGCTCGATAACAGGAAATGATGCGCGGCGGCCAGGCAGGTGGAGATTCGGCTCATGCGATTTTCTCCTTGGATTAACATCGCTTGCGATGCTTCATTTCCGGTGCGGCTCTGCGGACAAATGTCGTAAGCGGGCGTGAGTGACAACATTTTTCCGTCCCAAAAGGCAGCATGATTACGCGCATGGTCGTCCGTATTTCCTGTTAGGATGTTGAACACAATTCGCGCAAATAATTCTTTCAAGGTGGCGGGTGCATGGGTAAAACGTTGTCGAATAAGCTCGGCGAAAATTTCGTAGCTTGCATAGCGTGCCATCATTTCGTCGAGCCCGAAAAGGGTGAGGGCCGATACCATCGATTTTCGTTGCCAGCCTTCATCGGCGAGCACGCGGTCAAATCGCTCTACCAGTAACACATCTCTGTGCGCCGAGTGCGTTAAGGAAACGGGTGCCACATTCAAGCCTGCCAACTTCCCCAGTCGCATGGCAAGAAATTCCGCTTTGACCAGGCTATAGATGTCAGATGACATCGAGAATTTGGCTATGTATTTCTTGTTGTTAGACTCGATCAATGCCTTTGGCCGTGCGCCGCCAATGGATGTGCCGTGAAACAACGCTTGATCCAGTTCGGCGGTTAATGGGATGCCTTTTTCGACGCGCGCTGCTGAGTCCAGTAATTCGTCGAGTGTTGCATTGGCCGAGACGCGTGGTTCATAAACGCTTGCGGAGTACTGGAAGTCGAGCGCGCCGACGCGGTCGGAGCCGGACTCCAATAGGAAAACGAGCTCGTTCGCCTGCGCCAAACCTGTGCTGGCGCTCAACCGGTTGAGTATTACGCGTCGACCCCAGGCATCAGGTGCCGCATCGCGAATACATCCGGGCATCGTTAGGCCGTTTGGCAGTGGCAATTCGCCAACCTGCAGCGGCAATTCCGGATCATAGATCGCGATCGCGTCCGGGCGACCAAGGTAGCTTTTGCCGTAGTTGAATACCAATGTGTCGCCGGAACGTCGCAGCCTCCCCGCGATCACCGGACTCGTTTCTTGGGGTAACCATATCCAAACAAACGCTTCGGTGTAGCGCTTTTTAGAAGTCATCGTCGATGGGCTCTTCGTTTTTGCGTATACGCTTGGGAAGAAGTTGCAACCTCTCTTCCAGTCTGTGGGTCTGCGGTCCGAGAGACTGGCTATCCTGACCAAACAAGCTGACGCCAACCAGCGTGGCGACTTCAAAGACGATACCGATTTCGCACCGAAGATCGCCATTCTCGATTCGGCGCAAAGTGCTTCTGGAAATCCCGGCGCGGCCAGCCAATTCCTCGGCAGTCCAGTGGCGCTGTTTCCTGCCGTGCTCAATTAGATGGCCAAACAGCCGGGCGGCGTCCTGGCTGTAGCGGGAATAGGTGCGTGCGGTGGGTGCTTTCATTTGGGAAGTATGGATCGATATGATTCATATAGCAACCAATATTAGGCTTAATGAGTTATATAGAGCGCATTGTATCGGTTGACCTTTTTGACGAAAAATACTTCTATATCGCGAGTCACATCATCAAGGGCGACATCCCGCTCGTTCGCGAACGACTTGTCGGGTTGGGAATGGCTTTACTAAGTGAGTCTGAAGTATTTACAATAGGTTGGCTCGATCTTTACAATACTTAAGCCCTAGCTCACGAAGTTCACTATGAAGCCTGTCACAACAAATCGTACCGAGGTCATTCGCCGGTTCCTCTTGAACTCAATAAGGGCGGCCAATGGGCAATATATTCATGACGCGATGGAAGCGTTTGGGTTAACCCGACAATCGATCCATAATCATCTAACTACGCTCGTAAAAGCGGGTAAATTGATCTCGGCTGGTAATACAAAAGCACGAAAATACGCGCTTGGGCCAGTGCGTTCCCATGTAGGCACGTTTACGTTAAAAGGGTTGAGTGAGAGCGATGTTTACTCCCGCGAGTTCGGTTACGTCTTTAGTGATCTGCCGCATGAGATTGAAGGTATTTGCCACTATGGATTTACTGAAATGCTCAATAACGCGATTGATCATTCTGAAGGCGTGGTCGTAACGATTTTTGTAGAACGAACAATCGACTCTGTTTCGATAAGCATTGCTGATGACGGTGAGGGCATTTTTAAGCATATTGCGCGAATCATGAATTTGAGCGACCCAAGGGAATCGTTGCTGGAGCTTAGCAAAGGAAAGTTGACGACAGATCCCGAGCATCATACGGGTCAAGGAGTTTTTTTTACATCGCGGGCGTTTGATCGCTTCTTAATTTTTTCTGGTGATCTAATTTTTTCCCATGATGCTTGCGACAAAAACGACTTCCTGTTTCACAGTCATGACGAGCGTAGCGGCACGCGTGTTGTTATGGAACTTGCACTTAACAGTACCAAAAATCTCAAAGCGATATTCGATGAGTTCACGGGTACCGAAGAGGAAAATTTTCCATTTAATAAGACCGTCGTTCCGGTTCGCTTGGCGTTGTATGAAGGCGAGCGGCTCGTGTCTAGGTCACAAGCAAAGCGTATTCTAAATCGCATCGAGAAATTCACGACGGTGATGTTAGATTTTCAGAGCGTTGATTCAATTGGGCAGGCATTTTCAGACGAAATATTTCGAGTGTTTGCCCGAAAGAATCCGCAGATATCCATAGTGCCTGTCAATGTAAATCAAGCAGTAGAACGAGCGATTCGCGCAGCTAAAAACCATGAATAGTCAGCGAGGGATGCGTTTGTCGCTCCGTTGAAATCCGTAGAGTTTATTTACTCTTCAGCGGAAGGCGTTGTAACCACCACCTCCACCTGCGCCGCCTTCTTAGCCTTAGCTCGCTCCAACGCCGCCAAAATTGCCACCTGCTTCCCATCAGCCTGATTGACAGGCGCCACCACACCCGCATCAATGGGTGCGTCCACCACCGCCACCTTCTTATGTTTCAACTCGCGTTCCATCTTTTCCCTTTCCAAGCGCTGCAAGCGCGCCTCATGCCGATCGCGCGCTAAATCCGCCTTTTGTTTTTCCCGTTCGAGATTCCAAATTTCTGCCTTCGCGTGGCGGTAATACTGCACTAACGGAATTTGACTCGGGCACACATAATCACAGCACCCGCATTCAATGCAGTCAAATAAATTGTATTTCTGCGTTTGCTCATATTCTTTGTTATTGGCGTACCAGTACAGTTGTTGCGGTAATAAGTTGACCGGGCAGGCGTCAGCGCACGCGCCACAACGGATGCACGGCATCACCGGCGCACGCTTGCTCAATAGGTCGTTAATCCCCGCATCAACTAAAACACAGTTCGTTGTTTTAATGACTGGGACGTGCGCTGAATGCATGGCGAATCCCATCATCGGTCCGCCGAGAATCAAGCGTTGAATTTCACTCAGCGGGCCACCGCTCAGCTCAATCAATTCGTTTAAGCGTGTGCCGAGTAACACCTCCCAATTGCGCGGCTCCCCTACGTCGCCAGCCACAGTAACAACGCGCGAAATCAGCGGTCGCCCGAGAAGTATGGCCTCCTGCATGGCCGCCGCTGTGCCCACATTTTGGCAAACCACACCCACATGGAGTGGCAAGCCGTTGCGGGGTACTTCCTTTCCGGTAATAACATATACAAGCTGCTTTTCGCCGCCAGCGGGATAGCGCGTCGGGATTTTTACGACGCGCGCGTTCGGCAAGCCTGAACGGGCGAGGGCAGCGGCCATCGCGTCGAACGCCTCAGGCTTATTGTCTTCAATCGCGACGACACACTCTTTCGCCTGTACCGCGTGTTGGACAATGGCCATGCCCGCGACAATCTGGTCTGCGCGCTCGCGCATGAGCATATCGTCGCAAGTGATGTAAGGCTCGCATTCGGCACCGTTGAGGATTAGCGTGTCGAGCATGCGCCCATGGCCGGGGTTCAGTTTAATGAAGCTCGGAAATCCCGCGCCGCCGAGTCCGACGATGCCAGAATCGCGCACGAAATTGCGTAACGCGGAGGGATCTAGTGATCTGAAGTCATGCGCATGAGGGTGCAAGGGTGCCCAGGTATCTTCGCCATCACTGGCTAACACGATGCAGGGTGCATGCAAGCCAGAAGGATGAGAAATCGGTCGGTCTTCAATCGCTGCAATGGTGCCAGACGTGGGCGCGTGCACAGGCGCGCTGACGTAGTCAGTGGCTTTGGCAATTAGCTGGCCCTTGAAGACTTTCTCGCCAACAACTACCACCGCTTGAGCAGGCGCGCCAATATGCTGTTGCAACGGTAAAACGAGAATTTTTGGAATCGGTGCGCGCGTGATCGGGCGACCCGTAGACGCCTTTTTTTGACTTTGCACATGTACGCCACCGGGAAACCGAAACAAGCGTTGGATGACGTTCATCCTGCCGAGCCAGACGCTTTCGGTTGTGGCCATTTCCACTGAGCCAGCGTTTGTTTGATTGGGATCATCTCAATGCAATCCACCGGGCAGGGCGGCAAACATAACTCACAGCCTGTGCATTCTTTTTCGATAACCGTGTGCATTTGCTTGGCCGCGCCCACAATCGCGTCGACCGGACAGGCTTGTATGCATAAGGTGCAGCCGATGCAATCTTGCTCGCGGACAATCGCCACCCTTTTCGGCTTAACAACGCCGTTCTCAGGATTGAGCGGTTTCGGGTCGCGATTCAACAGCGTAGCGAGCGCAACAATCGTCGCTTCGCCACCTGGCGGACATTGGTTAATGTCCGCTTCGCCCTTGGCCATGGCCGCCGCATACGGTTTGCAACCGGCAAATCCGCACTGACCGCATTGTGTTTGCGGCAATAATTTATCGATTTTTTCCGCCAGCGGATCGCCTTCCACTTTGAAGCGGATAGCGGCGTAACCCAAGCCTAAACCCAGCGCCAGCGCGAGCAAACTCAACACGAGAACCGCTGTAAGCATGTTAGGCTTTCACCAACCCTGAAAAGCCCATGAAGGCGATAGACATCAAACCTGCTGTGACCAACGCAATGGCAGGCCCGCGTAACGCCACAGGAATATCGGCGGCGGCGATGCGTTCGCGCATGGCCGCAAAAAGCACCAGGACCATCGAAAAACCAATGGCTGCGCCAAAGCCATAAAGGCCTGACTCAATAAATCCATGTTGTTGCTGCACGTTCAGCAAGGCGACACCCAATACGGCGCAATTAGTCGTAATCAGCGGCAGGAAAATACCTAACACTTGATAGAGCAACGGACTCGTCTTGTGCATAATCATTTCGGTGAGCTGCACCACGGCCGCGATCACCAAAATGAACGTGATGGTTTGCAAGTAGTCCAGTTCGAATGGCTTGAGCAAATACTCGTTGACCAAATAGCTGCAAATGGACGATAGCGTCAGCACGAACGTCGTCGCCATGCCCATGCCCATCGCCGTTTCCAATTTGCGGGAAACGCCCATGAACGGGCACAGGCCAAGGAACTTCACCAACACGAAGTTGTTCACCAGCACGGTGCCAACCAAAATAAGTGCGTAGTCAGCCACGGCTTATCATTTCACTCGCATACCGGGTAGCGCTCCTTCGTCAGGATTCAACACCCAAATGTCTTTCCCACCCGGGCCAGCCGCAAGCACCATTCCCTCAGACACGCCAAACCGCATCTTGCGTGGCGCTAGATTCGCGACCATGACCGTCAACCGTCCAATCAATTGTTCTGGCGTATAGGCCGACTTAATGCCAGCAAATACATTACGCGTTTCGCCGCCCAAATCTAACGTCAATTTTAGCAGTTTTTCCGCCCCCTCAACGTGTTCCGCGTTGACGATGCGCGCAATGCGCAAATCAATTTTCGCAAAATCGTCGTACTCAATGGTTGGACTGATCGCCTCGATTGGCGCTGTTGCTTTCGCGACGGCGGGTGCCACAGCGGTTGTCGGCGCAGCAACCACCAAATCCGCCTTCGATGCCTCCATCACCGCCGCTACTTTTTCAGGGTCCACACGCACCATCAGCGGTTTGAAAGCATTAACTTGATGGCCGATCAGCGGCGACTGACAACTAAACCATGTTAGCGAGCCACAGTTCAAGAACGCTTCGCTTTTGCTCGCCATCTGTGGCAAAACAGGCTTTAAATAGGTAATCAGCACACGAAACAGATTCAGCGCGACGCTGCAAACATCGTGTAATTCTTGCGCGCGCTCGGGGTGCTTAGCGATAACCCAGGGTGCTTTCTCGTCAATATATTGATTCGCGCGATCCGCCAACGCCATGATGTCGCGTATTGCCCGTTGGTAATCGCGTGCTTCGAAATGCTCGGCGATAGTGTCGCCTGCGGCAACGAATTCGCGATAAAGTTGAGGCTCAGCCACCGACGCGGCCAGCTTTCCATCGAAGCGCTTATTAATAAACCCGGCGCAACGGCTCGCGATGTTCACAACTTTACCGACCAAGTCGGAGTTGACGCGGAATACGAAGTCTTCAAAGTTAAGGTCAATGTCGTCAATTCGTGGGGCCAAACGTGCCGCCATGTAATAGCGCAAATATTCCGGGTCTAAATGGTCAACGTAAGTGCGCGCCTTGATAAACGTACCACGCGATTTCGACATTTTCTGTCCATTAACGGTTAAGAACCCGTGGGCAAATACGGCGGTAGGTTTGCGAAAGTTCGCGCCTTCCAGCATGGCGGGCCAAAACAGAGTATGAAAATAAAGAATGTCTTTGCCGATGAAGTGGTAGACCTCGGCATCAGAACCAGAGCGCCAAAACGAATCGAAATCAATTCCGCTACGGTCGCATAGGTGTTTAAAACTCGCCAGATACCCAATGGGTGCGTCCAGCCAAACATAAAAATACTTGCCCGGTGCGTCCGGAATTTCAAACCCGAAATACGGCGCGTCACGCGATATATCCCAATCTTGCAAGCCCGCGTCGAACCATTCCTTAAGCTTGTGGCTCGCTTCTTGTTGCACTGCCGGTTTTGCACGCGAATCCGCGCCCGCGTTGCCGGTCCAATCGCGCAGCATCGTTTCAAAATGACCGAGTTTGAAAAATAAGTGTTCGGATTCTTTTTGTATCGGCGTCGCACCGGAAAGGGCCGATACTGGATTCTTCAAATCGGTGGGCGAGTAAGTCGCGCCGCACACATCGCAACTGTCCCCATTCTGATCTTTCGCACTGCAACGCGGGCATTCGCCTTTGACGAAACGGTCCGGCAAGAACATTTCTTTGATCGGGTCATAGGCTTGCAGAATAGAGCGCGCCTCAATATGGCCACCGGCCCGCAAGCGCTTGTAGATTAGGCTGGCAAATTCCTTGTTTTCCGCTGAATGCGTACTGTAATAATTGTCATAGCCCACGCCGAAGGCGGCAAAATCGGCCCGATGTTCTTCGCCCACTTGTTCGACTAACGTTTCGGCGCTTATGCCTAACGCCTGGGCGCGCAACATAATTGGCGTGCCGTGCGCGTCATCAGCGCAGACGTAATAGCAGGCATGCCCGCGCATTTTTTGGAATCTCACCCAGATGTCTGTCTGAATGTGTTCCAACATATGGCCCAAATGGATAGAACCATTGGCGTAGGGTAGGGCGCTAGTGACCAGGATTTTGCGAGGCGTCGGGGTCATCGGGGTAGCTACTCGAAATACTAAAGAATGGGTAATTTAGATGCACCAGTATATTCTACCTCGCCCAGCCAACGTTTGGGTTTCATAATCGTTCAATGATATATGCCCGCGCCTGGTATAGAATAGGCCATTCGCGAATAAAGAAGGTTGGAGAACATATGTCCGCAGTCTCACAGTTGCAGGTGGAAACAGCGATCAAGGCTTACACCGATCCCTACCTGGAAAAGGATCTCATGGCCGTTGGCTCGGTCAAAAACATCCAAATTCAGGGTGATCGCGTGAGTTTAGACGTCATCCTCGGCTACCCAGCCAAAGGTTTTGCCGCCGAGCTTTCAACCACATTGGCCAAGAAAATCAAAGATGCCACCGGCGTGCGCGACGTTACCGTCAACGTCACCAGCAAAGTGGCTACCCATGCCGTCCAGCGCGGCGTGAAGCCTTTGCCGGAAGTCAAAAATGTCATCGCCGTTGCTTCAGGCAAGGGTGGCGTAGGCAAGTCCACCACGGCGGTTAATTTGGCCTTGGCCTTGTCTGCGGAAGGCGCGCGCGTAGGCGTATTAGATGCCGATATCTACGGCCCCAGCCAACCGCAAATGCTGGGCATCGTCGGTCGTCCGGACAGTTAAGACGGCAAAACCATGGAGCCAATGGAAGCGCATGGCCTCCAGGCAATGTCGATAGGCTTCTTGATCGACGCGGAAACGCCGATGATCTGGCGCGGCCCGAAGGTCACGCAGGCCTTGGAGCAGTTACTGCGCGACACCAATTGGCATGACTTGGATTACTTAGTCATCGACTTGCCGCCTGGCACCGGCGACATCCAATTGACCTTGAGTCAAAAAGTCCCCGTT
>JANOTC010000174.1:0-10473 GCA_031416175.1 Gammaproteobacteria bacterium | reverse complement strand
TTCCTCCTGCGCCAGCTGCGCCACATACTTTTCCTCCAAGCTGGCAGAGCGTTCTAAGTCCAACCGAATTCGCTCACGCAGTTCATCACCCTGTTTCAGTGCGCCGTCGCGTTCCTGTCGACGTTCGTCCACCGCACACTGCAATTCGACCACATGCGCGGCCTCGCGCTGCACCAACGCATTGAGGGTCGCAATTTGTTGCTCAAGATCCATTAAACGGGTGCGCTGACTGCCATTTTCGGTCTGTGCCGCATCGCGTTCGGTGAGCATCAACTGTCGCTGCTGCTCGGACGCCGCCTGCGCCTGGGTAAGCGCTTCGCGTTGAGCGTCCCACTCGCGTGCGGCGACCACGCGGCCATGCTCGAACAAGGCTTCCAGCGCCAGCTTGAATGCCGCGGCGGTCTCCGGCGGAATACCCGACAACGCGGACAGCGCCTGATCCTGTTGTTTCTTGCGCTCCCCTTGCTGCGCCCAGAAGGTCGCCAGCGCGGCCATAATCGTGGTCGACGAGCCGGAGCCGATGCGGGCGAGGATCGCGCGCCAGGTGATTTTATTGCCCATGCCTTCGGCCAGCATTTCCTCGGCGGCGGCGATCGCGCGCATGGCCGTCGTCGGCTCCTGCATTTGAATGTGTGTCATCCGGTTACCTTCTCGCCGCGGCGAAATCAAAAACAGTGTGCGCGCTCACGCCGTTTGCTCCGAGCGCGCGAACCAGCGAATCAAACCGAGCGTGGTCGTCACACAGAAACCCAGCTGCATCAACACCAGGCCTATCGCGGCCGATCCAGGCGACGTTGGACACGCCGAACGCGACCCAGCCATAGCGGCTGACGCCACTCTTTACCGCCAGCAGCGCGGAGCCCAACAGGCCGGTGGCGCAGCCCAGCCATTGCAGCAGGCCGAAATCGATCTCCAAGGGTTCACTCCTTTTTCACAGGGGTATAGCGGCCTCACAGGCCTGGTTTTATGGATTATAGCGCACAAACGTCATGTACCGGGTGCCATTTGTGACGCTTCAGACGGTCCAATGTTTGATAGTGTGTTATTTTCAAACATTGTTGGACCCGTCGGAGCGACGAGGCCGCTCGGAGACACCGAAGACACACTTTTAGAAAGATAATGGGGATGTTTCGAGGAGAGGAGCTAGGCGGGGGGCTCTCAGCGATTGGAAATATCTCTATCGCGCGGCGATCAAGGAGCGCCTAGCGATCGAGCTCGTCTGCAAGCCAATCCCGGCGTGGGTGTGCCGGCGATCCTACTCATTTACACAAGAATCCTAACGCCCGGCCAAGTACAAGCACTGCTGTTTGCAATATAGAGAAGGACCGGTGGTTCGGCGCAAGTGCAGATGATGGTTTCGTTGCGTCGGGTCACCGGAAAGTCTCTGGCTCCGGCGCCATAGCGTGCCTGGTACAGTCGGAGCCAGCCCATGCTAGGTTATGCGTGAGGTCGAGCCTGACCCAGCGCGGAAGTTGCCGAACCCCCACTGCCGTCTTGAGCGGCTTCCAACACGCGCATCTCGACGTGCAGACCGGCCGCTGCGGCCATGTTGACCAAAGCATCCAGGCCGAACAGGCTGATCTTGCCACGCATGAGATCGGGCACGGTTCAAGAACGGTGTGTTTTGGGTACCAGTAGTCGAGCCTATGCCCACCAGACCCGCATCGGCGCACGCTACGTTTTAGACTTTCCGCGACAAAGTGGCGCATTGACCTCAGCTACGGTAAATTGTTGATAGCTCAATTCGATACCCAATTCATAGCCGAGCCAGAGAACGTATTTGCAACGCCAAACCGAATCCGACCCTTGCTTAGAACCTCATACCGCGCGTCTTCGCATGCGCGAATGGTATTTAACTAATTTGGGTGTTGCTTTTGCGGAGGAGGAGTGCCAACAGTTGGTGGACATGTTGGAAACGCGGTTTGGATACCACTTGTTGCAGCTTGGGCATTTGTTCGAGCCGCACTATTTCAGCAGTAGCTCAATTCGGCATAAAGTGGTCATGGATGAAGCGGCAGAACCGGGTGAGCGGGGCGTCAGTTTACTAGGCGATTTTTGTGCGCTGCCGATCTCGACTGACAGCGTAGATGTGGTTATTTTACCGCATACCTTGGAGACGTCGCGCGATCCGCACCAAGTATTGCGGGAGGTGGATCGCATTCTCGTTCCTGAAGGCATCGTTATTGTGCTTGGCTTTAATCCCTGGAGCTTATGGGGTGCGCGCCGCTTGCTTTCGCGCCGTAGCGGGAAGGCGCCGTGGTGCGCTAATTTTTTTAGTCCCTTCCGAGTGAAGGACTGGGTATCGTTGTTGGGTTTTGATGTATTGAATGTACAACCCCATTTCTATCGGCTGCCCATAGGCCGCAAGAGTATGTTAGGTAAATTAGACGTATTAATGCGCCTGGCCGCGCGGTTGTGGCCTGCCTTCGGTGCTGGATACGTGTTAGTGGCGCGCAAGCGTGTCTCGACGTTGACTCCGATTGGCCCACGCTGGCGGCGCAGGCCCATTATTTCCCAAGGATTATTGGAGCCATCGCGATGCATTCCCAAAGAGAAGTGAAGATTTTTTCCGACGGCGCCTGCAAGGGCAATCCCGGTCCCGGCGGTTGGGGCGCCATTGTGCGCACGCCGGAAAACGAAGTGGAATTGAAAGGCGCGGAAGTGCACACCACTAATAATCGAATGGAGATGATGGCCGTTATTATGGCGGTCGAATCGTTGCCGTCGCCGAGCATTGTGCATGTCACCACGGATTCTCAGTACGTGAAAAATGGCATCACGCTGTGGATGATTAATTGGAAGCGCAACGGCTGGCGCACGGCGGATAAAAAGCCGGTGAAAAATATTGATCTGTGGCAGCGTTTGGATTCTGCTGTGGTGCAACACAAGGTGCATTGGCATTGGGTAAAAGGGCATAGCGGGCATGTGGAAAACGAGCGCGTCGATCAATTGGCGAATCTAGCGATTGATGGCATGTTGAGTTCGGGAAAAAAATAAATGCGCTACGTGGTGCTTGATACAGAAACGACCGGCTTAGAGCCACAACTCGGCCATCGAATTATCGAAATTGGCGCCGTGGAAGTGATTGATCGGAAGCACACGGGTCGTCATTTTCATCATTATTTGCAGCCTGACCGTGAGATTGACGCGGGTGCAATGCAAGTGCATGGAATCAAGAATGAGTTCTTGATTGGTAAGCCGCGTTTTCACGAAATTGCCGATGAATTTTTAGCCTTTATCGCAGGCGCGGAAGTGGTTATTCATAACGCGCCGTTCGACGTTGGCTTTATTGATGCGGAGCTAGCGCGGCTCGGGGCGCATCTCGCCAAATTTGCGACGCGTTGCAAAGTGATAGATAGTTTGCTGCTTGCGCGGCAAATGCATCCGGGTCAGAAAAACAACTTGGATGCGCTGTGCAAACGTTACGATATTGATAATGGTCATCGTCAATGGCATGGCGCGTTATTAGATGCGCAGATTCTAGCCGACGTGTATTTGGCGATGACAGGCGGACAAGTGGCGCTCGCTTTGGGCGGTTCCTCTGTTGTTGGGGGCTTGCAAGAAGGCCAAGTGATTCGCCGCGTAACGGCGGAGCGGTCGCGTTTGCCAGTGATTACCGCCACGGATGCAGAAATGGCGGATCATGAAGTGCGTTTGAACGTGATCGACAAAGCGTCAGAAGGAAAAACGGTGTGGCGAACGTTACAGTAGTGGCGGCGGGTGGCCGTCAATGTCCTGCCGCCTGCGTAAATGTTTCTGCATTTATCCAAAAGTGCGCCGCAATACTCGCGGCATAACCCAGGGCAATCGCCCACGACCATTTTAAGTGACTAAAAAAAGTGTAGTGTCCGCGGGCTTGGCCCATGAGTGCAACGCCGGCGGCTGAGCCAATGGAAAGCAGACTCCCGCCCACGCCAGCGGTGAGTGTCACTAACAGCCATTGTCCTAACGACATGTCGGGTTGCATGCTCAATACGGCGAACATGAGTGGGATATTGTCGATGATGGCCGAGATAATGCCGATGATAATATTCGTTGTGCTGGCGCCTAAGGTACCGTAAAGCGCGGTTGAGGCGAGGGCTAAATAGCCGATGAATCCCAATGCGCCAACGCAGAGTATAACGCCGTAAAAGAATAATAATGTGTCCCAGTCAGCGGACGCGATTTTGCGAAATATATCGAACGGCACGTTGTCACTGGCAATTCCGTCGCTGCTAAATTCTACGATTAGCGGTAAATCTTGCGCATGCGTTTTGGCCAAGTAGAAACTGAACATTTGTAAAAAGCCTAAGCCCGTCATCATGCCCAACACGGGGGGTAGGTGTAAGATACTGTGGAAACTGACGGCCATCGCAATGGTTAGAACGAACAATGCGATGACGCGTTTTGCGCCGCGCTTGGTTTTTACCACGTGCGTGTTCAAGGGGGGCGTGCCGGTTGGAACGGCGAAGTGCATGCAGGCGGCGGGTACAATGAAATTAATGACACCAGGAATAAATAGCGCAAAAAATCCCCAAAAGTCGATGAGGCCTTTTTGCCAAACCATGAGCGTTGTAATATCGCCGAAGGGGCTAAATACGCCACCCGCGTTGGCGGCAACGACAATGTTGATGCAACCAACGCCAATAAATTTTGGTGCGTCTTTGCCGACCGCCAAAACGACGGCGCACATGACTAAGGCTGTTGTTAAATTGTCGGCCCAGGGAGATATAAAAAACGCGAGCAAGCCGGTTATCCAAAACAACGCGCGATAACTGTATCCTTTGCGGACCAACCAAGAACGTAATGCGTCAAACGTTAGGCGTTCGTTCATGGTATTGATGTATGTCATCGCTACCAATAAGAATAAGAAGAGTTCGCCGTACTCCGTCAAGTTATGTCGTACGGCGGCTTCTGCTTGCTCACCTAAGCCGTTTTGGCTATACGTATAGCCAATGAGTGCCCACATTAATCCGGCGGCGACGATCACGGGCTTGGACTTGCGCAAGCCGATATATTCTTCGCCGATGACCACCGCGTAGGCAACCACAAACGCCGCTATGCAAAAAAAGCCAATGCCGGTTTGGGTTAGATCAAGCAGTTCGAGATTCGAGTTGCTCGCGAACGCTGAACCCGGCACAAGCGCTGTCAACATAACGGCGGTAAGTAAAAAAATTGGCAC
Source organism: Gammaproteobacteria bacterium (assembly GCA_031416175.1). Taxonomy (GTDB): domain Bacteria; phylum Pseudomonadota; class Gammaproteobacteria; order S012-40; family S012-40; genus JANOTC01. Next base: position 5,312 of record JANOTC010000174.1, on the reverse strand, counting down.
GCGCTGCGTTACTCGGGTTTGGGCATTTTTTCGAATATTTGATCTACTTTGGCGGCCATGATGAAATCGTTTTCATGTAAGCCTTTTATCTTGTGCGTGTAAAAAACGACGGTGCAGTAGCCCCAACCGAAGGTGAAGTCGCCGTGATGCTGTTCACTTTCACACAGGGCGCCGACTTTGTTTACGAAATCCAATGTCGTGACGAAATTAACAAATTTGAAGTTGCGTTCTATTCGCGCTGCACCTGGCGCCATTTTCCATAGAGGAACGTGAGCCAACAGCACGCGGGCTTGCCCTTCGGTTAAAGGTAAAACGCCGCCCTTGCAGGGAACACAGGTTTTTTCGGTGAGACTCATCAATATTCTCCTTAAAGAATGAGTTAAAGCGACATTGTACCTTGCAACTCTTTAAACATCTCTAGGGTAATGCTGCCGGAACAAATCTTGCTAACCATATGCCGGAGCGGCGGGTCGGTAAAGTCGTGTTCATACCGCCCGTCGTTTCGTATAGGAAATTCAATTTGTGCCGATGGAGGTCTAGTCATGTCCGAAGTATCAGCCCCAGAGCGGGTAAAGGCCGGGAAGCTTGTTAAGACAGGTGCGCGTGCCGAAAAAAGTGCCGTACAAGTGTCAGGGGCGAATTTGACCGCCGAGCAACGTCAACAATTAGTGCGCGAAGCCGCCTATTTCCGCGCTGAAGCGAGAGGTTTTGGCGAGGGGCTAGAAGAACAGGATTGGCTAGCAGCCGAAGCGGAGTTAGATAGCCAGCATATTGACAGCCGTTAGTCATTGTTTCGTCTAATGTTTCAACACCCGCGTCAGGTGAAGTACGAATTTAGTGTGTCATTGCCTGACGCAGGGTGGCTTCATCATAAAAAATTCGAACAATTTTGTCGTGTGGGGCTTTGGTTTGGGTTTCGGCGCCGAAAAGGCTACCGAAGGAAACTAGAATCACCACGCGATGAGCTATGTTGATATCGAAAACAGTACAGGACTTCTTAACAAGTCGCCGCATCCCCTTCCGTAAGTTGTTGCGTGGCAGCGCAACAGACGGAATCACTATTCCTGATCACGAGCGCGTTCGCGCTGTTTTGCTTTGTGACGGAACTCAGCCTTTGCTGGCGGTATTTCCCGCCAATAATGGACTTGATTTTGAAGCGCTAGTCGCGTTCACCCATCGACCGCTGAAAGTCGCCACGGCACGTGAATTTGGTTCACGTTTGCATGGCCTTTCAAATCTGCATTTGCCACCGTTGGGCGATATGTTTGGGATCAACATGGTCTTAGACGAGTCTTTGCGTACCTTGCCTTGGCTGCGAATCGCCGGCGGCGAGGACGGGGTCAGCTATCTTCTATCCAACAACGCATTCTGGCGTCTTGCTGAGCGTGCGAACGTACATTCATTTTCGCGGCCAGCCGCCTTAGAAAATCAGCAATTGTCACCGTCTGTGACCCATTCGAGCGTTTATCAATTGTTAGGACAAGTAGCTTTGGGAGGAGCCAACGTGGGATACGCATTTAAAGATAACGACATTATCGAGAGATTGAAGGAGGCGAAGCTGCCGCCCATACCGGCCGTCGCGCAACGCATTATTGCGCTAAAAGCCGCCGACGACTTTGAACTGATAGATTTAGTCCGCGCAATTGAGTCTGACCCGGCCACCAGCGCGCATATTTTGCGACTGGCGCGCTCGGCTTACTATTCATACGCGGGGCGAATTGGTTCAATTAGAGACGCCATTTTTCATGTGTTAGGCGCGGATGTCGCCTTGCATGCGGCGTTAGGGATTGCGGTTGGCCATGTCTTTACGGGGCCAATGGAAGGTCCATTAGGATTGCCTTCGCATTGGCGGCATGCGGTGCGGGCCGCCACTACCGCACAAGTGTTAGCGTCTGCGACATCCGTGCAGCCGCGAATACAGCTTGGTACTGCCTATTTGGTTGGCTTGTTGCACGATACGGGTTTCTTGCTCATGGCGCAAAGTGCGCCGGGTGAGTACAAACTGTTGAACAAAATGATGCAGGCGAAATCCTCGTTGACGACAGCGGATGCCGAGCAACGTGTGTTTGGTGTTTCGCATGCCGAATTGGGTCGTCGACTTTTTACCGAATGGAACATGCCGGAAGAACTCATTGTGGCGACGGCCTACCATCACGATCCAGAATATAACGGTCCTCATTGCGCGTATGCGCATCTCATTTGGCTGACGGATCGTTTACTTCGCACGCAAGAAGAAACACATGACAACGCCGACGATGGAAGTTGGGGTGACATACCTCCGTCACTATTGGAATCGCTTGGATTAGAGACTTACGTTTTAGACGATTGCCTTGCCCTGCTAAATGACAAGGGCGAAATCTTAGACGGTTTTGCCGTGCATCTCGCTGCCTAGTCTATGCGTGGTTCCATCATGGCGCGATGTTTTGCGCTATGATGGCGACCATGAATGACACGTTGTTACCTTGTGACTTATATACGGCGGCCGAAGTTCGGCGGTTAGACCGTTGTGCGATTGACGATCATGGTATTCCCAGTGCTGAGTTAATTCGACGTGCGGCGGCGGCGGCGTTTTCGTTTTGTCGGCGCCACTTTCCGGGTGCGGGTCGCATCGTGGTGGTGTGTGGAATCGGCAATAATGGCGCGGACGGCTACGTATTCGCACGCCTTGCGCATCAGGCGAGTTTCCGTGTGACTGTATTGCAGGTTGGCGCTACTTACCGGCTAAGTGCGGATGCGGCGCTGGCACGCGCAGAGTCGCTTGCAGCCGGTGTTAATGTGCAGGATTTTGCCCCCGCAGCACTTGTTGGCCAAGATCTCATTGTCGATGCGTTGCTTGGTACAGGCTTGGAGCGACCCGTGTCGGGTGTTTACGCAGACATTGTAAATGACATTAATAACACCAACACGCCGGTGTTGGCCTTGGATCTGCCGTCAGGAATTCATGCCGATAGCGGGGCGATAATGAATGTCGCTGTAAAAGCGATGGCGACCATCAGTTTCGTTGCGCTAAAACGTGGGTTATTTACAGGCGACGGTCCGGATTGTTGTGGCACGCTTGGGTATAGCGATCTTGGAATTTCGCCGTCTGTTTTTGCCGGGTTACCCGCTTCCGCTCAGCGGCTCAACCGCGCTTGCATGACGCGCTTACTCGGTCCGCGTCGATTAAATAGCCATAAAGGACGCTATGGACACGTTTGGGTGTTAGGTGGCAACCACGGAATGGCGGGGGCCGTACGCCTGGCGGGCGAGGCTGCGCTCAGGGTTGGCGCGGGCTTAGTCAGCGTCGCAACGCGTGCCGAACACACCGCAGCTATTAGCGGCCCTCGGCCAGAACTTATGTGTCATGGTGTTGAAAATGTGGCGCAGCTCAATGCATTGCTAGCGCAAGCGACCGTGACTGCGGTCGGTCCGGGCATGGGTCGCGATGCCTGGAGTCAATCTCTGTTAGACGCCGCTTTCAGTTCATCGAAGCCGCTGGTTGTGGATGCCGACGCTTTAATTCTCTTGTCTGAAGCCCCGCGAAATCGGCCTAATTGGATATTAACCCCGCACCCGGGTGAGGCGGCGCGCCTACTCGGTGGTACGGTGGCAGAGGTGATGGCGGATCGCTTTGCAGCGTGCACGGAAATTCAAAAAAAATATGGCGGTGTGTGCGTGCTCAAGGGCGCCGGAACCCTTGTCTCCGACGGTAGTCGGTTTGGCGTGTGTAGCCTAGGCAATCCACGTATGGCAACGGCTGGGATGGGCGACGCGTTAACGGGGATAGTTGCGGGCCTGGCTGCGCAAGCCCTGGCTAACGGGCGTACGCTGTTTGACATTGCTTGCGCGGCGGTCCACTTGCATGCGCGCGCGGGCGATGCGGCGAGTGAAGTGGGCAAGGTGGGGCTGATAACAACGGACATTTTTCCATTTTTACGTGCGTGGGCCGATGAAGTTTGAGTCAGTGGGGCTTTTGGTTGAAGGTGAAGTTGCCATGGTTGCGCTGGGGCGAGCGCTTGGCGGCGAGTGTGGAGATAGCGCGGTCATTTTCTTGCAGGGTGATTTAGGTGCCGGAAAAACCACATTTACACGCGGCTTCTTATCGGGTAAGGGATTCATTGGCGCGGTAAAGAGTCCAACATTTACCTTGGTTGAAGATTATGTTGTGGCCAATCAGCGAATTTATCATTTCGACCTTTACCGGCTCACTAGTGCCGAAGAACTCGAATTCATGGGCATTCGTGATTTTTTTCACACGGGCAGCATCTGCTTGGTGGAATGGCCGGAACGCGGCGTGGGGTACTTGCCGGAGCCAGATTTGCGCATAAGCTTTCTTTACGAATCGGCCGGTGCGCGTCGCTTACAATTACATGCAGGCACGGCTGAAGGGCGGCGCATGTTGGCAAGTTTGAAGGATAAAGACTCCCCTGGTTCACATTCTGCATGAAAGTAATGATGCAAATAATGAAGTCCGTTTTTGCGCTTTGGCTTGTGTCCATGTCGTGCGCGTGGGCCGATGCATCGACTGTCACATCCGTTCGAATATCGGAGGGTGCGGAAGGTCTGCGTTTGGTTATCGACTTAGATAAAGCCACGGTGTTTCGATATTTTACCTTGGAACATCCAGACCGAGTCGTGGTTGATCTCACCGATGCGAAAATGAAAACGTCGTTGCCAAAAGCGATGGATACGCGTGGCGTGCTCAAGTCGATTCGCACTGCACCGCGAAATGCGAATGATCGTCGAATTGTCTTGGATGTGAACGCCGGGGTTAAAGCCAAGGCGTTTGCGATCGTGGCAACCGAGCACTCGAGTCACCGGCTTATTGTGGAACTGGTGAGTGTTGCGATTCCGACGCCCGCTCCAGTGCCGGTTCCGGTTCCAACAGTCGCTGTTAAGCCCTTGCGCGATATTGTTGTCGCGATTGACGCGGGCCATGGCGGTGAAGATCCCGGTGCGCGAGGACACTCGGGTACGTGGGAGAAAAACGTGGCCTTGCAAATCTCGAAACAAATCGCCGGGCGTTTGTCCAAAGAAGTGGGCATGCGTGCTGTGTTGGTTCGTGATGGCGATTATTTTGTTAGCCTGCGTGAGCGGATGGCGCGCGCACGTCGGGAAAAGGCAGACTTATTTGTCTCGATCCATGCCGACGCGTTCAATGACGCCAGCGCACGTGGCTCATCAGTGTATGTGTTGTCGGATCGTGGCGCCAGTGATGAAGCAAGTCGCTGGCTGGCCGAACGTGAAAACGCCGCCGATCTGGTTGGCGGCGTTACCTTGGACACCAAAGACGATGTGCTAGCCTCTGTTCTGTTAGATTTGTCGCAAACCGG
>JANOTC010000173.1:0-12110 GCA_031416175.1 Gammaproteobacteria bacterium | reverse complement strand
CGACTGCGTTGGGAGGTACAGTCGCTGCTATGAATTTTACGGTGTAGTCTTCCGGAATATAGGTGCCGGATACCGTGCCTGGATCAATAATTCCTGTGCCCGTGTTAACCCCGGCCTGGGTTACAAAGGTTCCGTTACCATTGCGAACCTTAAGAAATAATTCGTCACCGGAATCACTGGTCGCGACCTGGCTCGCAGCGCCTATTTTGGCGAAGCGCTGGCCTGTATCTCCGTTGTAGCCAACGGCGCCGGTGAGCGGATTGATCGAAAAAGGCTTCGTATCGCCCTGAAAGCCAGAAAAATAGTACTCGTTGTTAACGTCGGTGCTATTGCCCAGTTGCAACACTTGCTCAAAAAGTTGGCTAACTTCAGCCGCAACGTAAGATCTTCCCTGTCCACTCATCGTATCACTCATTGAACCCAGCGCGAGTTCGCGGACACGCTGAAGGGATCCGGTTAAATTTTCCAGTGTGCCGTCGACGGTCGCTAGTCGATCCTCGGCATAGTCCGCGTTCACTTGAAACTGGTCGATGACCATTTTGGCTTCACCCAAACCCAGCGCACGCGCCGAGCCGTAGGGATCATCAGACGGCGCCAACATGCGCTGACCCGTCGACACTTGCGCCTGAATGCGGGTCAGCTTCGCTTGCTGCTCATTCATGGCGTCAACGGAATATTTCGATATAAGTGCTGTACTGACTCGCATAACTAACCTCGTACCGCGCCGATAAGGGTATCAAACAGACTATTCGCAACAGAAATGACTTGTGCCGCCGCTTGATAAGCTTGCTGATAACGCAACAAGTTCGCCGCCTCTTCGTCCATGTTCACCCCTGAAACACTTTCTTTGCGCTCCACGGCCTGCTGAAATAATGCTTCTTGCGCGCTCCTGTTGATTTGAGCTTGACGCGTATTATTCCCAACCATCACGACCGTTTCTTGGTAAGTCTCGCTATACGTGCTGTTAGCCCCGAGCAAGGTTGGCTTACTTTGCATGGCAGCGAGCAAAAGCGCATTGCGATTATCGCTCACGCCCGTGCTATTGAAGTCGATGTTGAACTGGTCGCCCGGCTGTGGCGTGCCATTGATTCGAACGCGGTAGCCATAATCTAACAAGCCCGCACTGGGGAAAACGTCATGGCCTATCAGGGCGTTGTTGGGGTCGTAAGCGATATTTGCCTCTAACACGGTATTGGTCGAAGAATCAATAATACTGTATGACATCGGCACTGCGGCCGGTGGATTATCAAACTGAATTAAAATCGGCGGTGTCAGCGATCCAGCCGTTGTCGTAAGCGCGGCATTGGTGAAATCGATGACGCTAGGGCTAGTCATCGTTCCGTCGCCTAAATTCGAGCTCTTTACACGCCCGTTCAACGGCCCCGCCGCTGCAATTTCGCGCGGATCGGTAATCGCCATCGCCAGTAGGCGTGCAGCACTTCGCGTTGGCCGAATATAAAAAGTGTCATTGATCGCAGGCGTATTGGTGAGCTGAATATCCAAACCGTCAATGGTATTGAACGCGATGGGCGGTCCAAATGCCGACACAACTAGATTCCTGTTCACACCACTCGTTGTATTCTTGAATACGTAGTTAATCCCGTCATAGTTCAACTCATACTCGTCTGCCGTCAATACACTTACGTCGCTAATCACCGTAGACGCGGTTTGTCCGCCTGTATTATTTATGTTCGACGATACATTGGGCATCGGCTCGACAAAAAAATTGGCGCCCAGATTTCCTAGCAAATTGACGCCTTCGCTATGCTGCGCATTGAAGGTCATGGCAATGCCGGTTGCCAAACGTCCGAGCTGATTCTTGGCTGGCTTTAAGATGTCTTCACGAAAACCCAGCGTACCACCGAGGGAGCCACCGCCTAACATATGACTAATCGAATAGAGCGTGGCGCTACCGCTATTGGCATAGGCCACTTGGTAATTCTCGGGATCATTCGGATCGGGCCGCGCTGTGAACTGCAATGAGGTTGTACCCACCACCAAGCTTTGCCCGTTGCCGACGAAAACGTTAACGGAGCCGTCCTCTTGAACCGTCGTTTTTACACCGACAATTTTTGACAATTGATCAAGTTCTTGATCGCGACGATCTAACAAGTCATTGGGTGGTTGCCCTGCACCAAATCCAGTGGCCACGACGATGTCACTATTGAGTTGAGCAATATTTTCCGAATGGCTATTCACAGAATCAACAAGGCTGACAATCTTTTGATTCGTAGTCGCGGTTAAATCACCGAACCAAGACATCATGGTGTGAAAGCGATCGGCCAGCCCCTCGCCCTCCGTCAACATCACTTCACGCGCTGGCGTCGAGGTGGGATCGACGGCCACACCGTGCGCGGCTCTGAAAAAATTCTCGATGGCGGAGGTTAATCCTGCGTCTCTGTCAGCAAGAAGATTGTCGATTTGACTCGCCATGCTTTCAAATACGTTGAAGTATTCTAACGAAGCGCCACGTACCCGCACCTGATTGGCGGCATACTGATCAAACGCGCGCTTGGTTGTTTGTGAGTGAACACCATTACCAATGAACCCACCCGCATTAGGACTAGGATCATTCGACTGCAACGTGGTAATTTGGCGCGAATAACCTTCCGTGTTGACGTTGGCGATATTGTGGCCAATCGTATTGAGCGAGCGTTGAAACGCTAACAGCCCCGACACGCCAATTTTGATTGAATCACCCGGCATAACGTGTCCTCAACGACTGACTTTCAGCGTTTGCATTTTTTTTACTCACGCGAAGCAACAACCGAATTTGCATTTTTTTGAATTTGTTCGGCAATGCGTGCGACTTTTTCGGCATAATGCGGGTCAGTCGCAAATCCCGCTTTTTGGAGTTCAGCGGCATACGCTTGGGGCACAGCACCTTTCTTCAATGCGTTTTCGTAGCGCGGCGTTTTTTCCAACAACTGCGCGTAGTCAGCAAAGCTTTCTTCGGCGTTTTTATAAGATCGAAAGCTCGCCACGCCCGTTTTGGGTACGCCGTTTTTATATTCCACGGTGGTCGCGGAGACTTCTGAGCCAGTCCAAGTTCCACTCGCCTTGATGTTAAAGAAGCTGTTAGAACTACGACCTTCCGCATCAGATACAACGTGTTTGCCCCAGCCTGTTTCAAGTGCCGCTTGTGCGATGAGCACAGTGGGATCGACGCCGAGCTTTTTGCCGGTTCGCTCCGCCACCGCCCGTAAGCTGCGTGCAAAGGCTTGCGGACTCGACGCATCGACTTTTTCTTCAACGCTGACTTGAAAATCCGGACCAAGCGGAGAGACTGTTAATGGCGCGATGGCTGCGGGCGCCTGAACAGGCTTCGGTGCGTTTTGCATTTTTACTTTGGCGAGCGCCAGTTGCGCGCGGTAATCAATCGCCAAGGTATCTGTGACCGAATTGCTACCAGGTTTCGCCGCATCCGATACGCCACCCAATTGCCGAAACAAAACATTCGCCAATCCGAGCGTTCCCTTGCCCGCCAAAGACACAGCCAACTGGCTGTCGTACATATCGCGATACGTGTTAGTGGTTTCTGAGTCGAACATTTCGTCGCCCAGCGAGGCTTCCCGCATAGACTTCAACGCCATTTTAAGAAAAATGCTCTCGAATTGATTCGCGACGTCGCGTAAAGCGCCGTTACTATCCGTCTTCGACTTCAAGCGCATGCGATCGAAGCTGCTGAAATCGAGATAAGAAGCGGGAGCGGTTGCCGTGGTCATGGTGTAACTCCACTAAAGTTGTGAGTGCAACTTCAGGAAGCATGCCAAATGCGGAAATGGCGGGTTATTGGGCTTTTTGAGTGTTGAAAGCGGTTAAGGCGGCAGGAATGGGTGATAGGCGGCAATACCGTGCCGTAAACGATTTCAAAAAACGCTCCTGATTACTTTGGCAGCCGTTCCGATTAATTGCGCAGCGCGAAAGTTAGAATCTAGCTTCTGGGTGCGTTTAAACAAATGCGTAATCTACTTGGCCGACTTACTGCTTATTGCTGCTCGCCCGCCCGTTTCGGAAAACGGGCGCCAATCCAAGCCGGATAAGAGGCACGGTTCAAAAGCGGTGTGTTTTGGGTACCAGTAGACGAGCCTATGCCAACCGGAAAACGGCAATTAATTGAAGGCGTTGAGTGATAGGCAGCGGGCTAAAACCGTGTCTGAGTGGTACCCTGATTTGAACCGTGCCTTCACTTTGACTTTCTGCACATCTACTTTGTCCATAGCACGGTGTAGTGTGTGCTGGGAAATGACGGCTTGCCGCTCTTATCCTCGGTCCGCCTCGACAGCTCGCGCCAATGCGACCGCATCCTTTATGTCGAGCAAGGTTTCGGTTCGGTTGCCAATGTACCTCTCAAGCGCGCTCAGCGCGCGCTGCTCAATTTCGTCGGCCGTGGTGAGTCGAAGTCGCGTTAGTTGCCGAATATCGTCTCGATCGTTATCTGCAAATCGCTTAATCTTGCTTACCGCCAGGTCCACCGGTGAAAGTACATGCAATCTAATATGGTTCAGACCCATGTCGACAGTTAACGCATCGTTCTCGTAGTCTTCGTGCATCAAACCAAACATTGAGTTATAGTTCGTATCAATAAAAAGGCACTGCGTCGAACCGTCTTCTAACGTAACCTCGACAGATAAATCCTTCGGGATAAGTATGCGAAGTCCAAATTCCGCATCAACATCGCTTGTAACACGCGATCCCGTGTAAAGATGGATTGCCATCCCGCCCGCTAAATACACATCAAGCGGTCGTGTAAGTCCGAGACGATCTTCAAGTTCTTTGAAAAGCGTTCGAAGGCCTTTCGCCAGCGCGGTATGCGTATTGATGTTCACCGAGCAAGCCGAGAGGTCAATGCGTCTTTTAAACGCGGCAGACTCAATATCCAACCTCGACTCGCGACCTCCCCTGCCGGTAACTGTTCATTGGGATGCAGTGACAAATAACTTTCGCTTGCGGCAGATAAGCGAGCAGCTTCCAGCGGGAAGCGCGACTGCACCACCATCGCCGCAACACGAAAAATGTTCGCTTCCTTTTGGTCCGCCGCGACTAAAACGGTGGCGTGCGCAACCGCAGCGCATTGATTGAGCATGTCTTGCTCAGCTTGTCGTGACGTCATTTGCACGCCTATTAACGATTTTGACACGGAAATTCTAGCACGTTCGTAATTTTGCCTCAATTGCGGCCAACCTGTTCCGACAGTGCCATTTAAGCCCTTCGCGCGTCGAACAGCTCCTTTGGATTAATATTGGTACTGATCTGCAATACAGCAATACGGAGAGCACTTGCATCGACAAGAATGCTAAGATCATGATCAGATCCGATTCAGGGCTGCAACGTAAAATAAAACTGCGCACCCTTACCAATCGATGCCTCTGCCCATACGCGCCCACCATGCCGATGAACGACGCGCTCCACGGTCGCCAAGCCCACCCCGGTCCCTGGGAACTCGGCGTCTGAATGTAACCGTCGAAATGCGCCAAAAAGTCTCGTGGCGTATTTCATATCGAATCCGGCGCCGTTGTCGGCAATGCAAAACACCGATGTCGCATCGCGCATTTCCATACTGAATTCAATCCGTGCGCGTTCAGTTTTGGACGTGTACTTCCAGGCATTGCCAAGCAGATTTTCCAGTACGGCACGAAGCAACGTCGGATCGCCGATTGCCGTTATGTTTGGCGAGATAGTGGTATCCACGAAGCGCTGAGGCTCGCTCTGTTGCAACGTCTCCATCACTTGGTGTGCGAGCGACGACAGATCAATCGGAACGCGTTTGATTTCACCGCGCGTAACACGCGAAAGTCCCAACAAGGCGTCAATCAACTCGCCCATGCCGACTGCCGCCCGTTGCACGCGGTCTAAATAGCCCCGCGCTGTCTGGTCAAATTTGTCGCCGTAATCTTCTAACAACACTTGCGTGAACCCATGTATGCCTCGCAATGGCGTACGCAAATCATGCGATACCGAGTAACAAAAACTTTCCAGCTCTTTGTTAGTGGTCTGGAGCTGCGCGGTACGTTGCGCTACGTGCAACTCCAGCCGATCACGGTACGTTTTCATTTCCGAAATGTCTAACAGACTCACAAGAATTCGCGCCCACGGGCGCTCACTAGGTACCACCGTGAGTGATAGAAGTACTGTGCGACGCTCGTTAGACAACGTACCGACTTCCACCTCGGCATTAAAACTAGTGGCGCCACCGACGAGCGCCAGCAATTCATCGCGAAACACCGGCAAGGATTCAGGAACAAATATCTGTGCTATGCCACTTAGTAACTCCTCCTTGCTTTTAGCGCCAAACAATTTGAGCGTCGCGGAATTGACATCGACAACGCGAAGTCGCTGCACGAACGCATGCATATCGCTGGGATGCGCATCAAACCAAGCGCGCAATCCGGCTCGGTGCTGGGAACTGAGAGACATAACATCCGCATGAATCACGCTGAAATCTTCTTCCCACAGCGATGCACCGGCACCCTCAAATATGGCGCGGTAACGCGCTGTGGATTCCTTGAGTTGCTGTTCCGCTCGCTTACGTTCGTCAATCACCGAGGCGGACGACACAATGAAGCACACTCGACCTTGCGCATCCAAGGCGGGATGCAAACTGAAATCAATCCAAATGGTTGCGCCCTCAGCCACACGCACCGGCACGTCGTATTGCGAAGATTCACCACGTTGTGCGCGAGTAATGGCGTGTCGCAGCTGTTCCTGCACGGACTTAGAATAAGCCCACCAATATGTCTCCTCAAACGGCTTACCTAAAACATCCTCCGGCTTAAGACCCGCCGCAGCAAGCGCCGGCCTATTCGCCTCAACTAACACACCGTCAGGCGTCAATAAACCAACAAAAAGTGACGGACCTAATCCATCAATGACCAGCCTAAGCTTGTGCTCACTCTCTCGTAGCACAGTTTCTGCTTGCCGCCGCTTGGTAATGTCCTCGCCTATGCTGGCCGTGCTCTCGACATTTCCATCAAGTCCACGAAACACCGTGTTATTCCAGGCAATCAGCCGCCGCTCGCCACTGCGCGTGATAATTTCATTTTCGTAATGCGCTGGTATGTTGCCAGTGCGGACGGACTCCAAAAATATGTCGACTTTAAGCTTGCCACCGATATCAGGTGGAATAAACATGTCGAACCAGTTGCGGTGCAATGCTTCTTCACGTTTCCAGCCCGTGAGGTTGAGTAGATAGTCGTTACACAAAATGATGTTGCCAGCGCGATCCAGCATCACAGCGATCAATTGCAGTGTTTCGAGCACCGTCCGAAATCGCCGTTCGGATTCCTGCAACGCCTCTTCGGCGCGTTGGCGCTCAGTGATATCCAACACGACTCCATCCAATGTCAACAGATTGCCCGTTGCGTCGAATGTTCCTGCACCTTGCTCCCACATCCAGCGGTGCTGGCCCTGAGCGGTAATAACACGGTAAGTCGTTCGATACGGGCAGTGCGCGTCAATACCCTGCCGTATATCACCCCACACGCGCTCGCGATCATCGGGATGGATCAGCTCGCCAAAGGAAATTTTGCGGTTTATCGTAAAGTCTTCAGCCTTATAACCTGTCAAGGCGAAAACGCCTTCGCTAACATATTCCGCCGTCCATTGCGGATCGTTTCTACAACGATAAACCAAGGCCGGCAAGTTATTCACCAGCGTGGAAAAACGGCGTTCATTCTCGTAAAGTGCCGATTGTATCGATTTGCGTTGATCAATATCCTCTATCACCGAAATAAAATACTTCGGCACACCTGAGGGTTCGCGCACCAGTGACACCGTGAGACGAATCCAGATCAACGCGCCATTTTTTCGGACATAACGCTTGTCCATGCAGTATGTTTGAAGCTCGCCAGCCAGCATCTGCCGCACGAACGCCAGATCCGTATTGAGATCCGCGGGATAAGTGATGTCTTGGAAAGTACGCGCTAATAGCTCCTGCTTGGTATACCCAACGATGTCGCAGACCTTCTGATTGACGTCCAACCACGTCCCATCCGGCGCGACGCGCGCCATCCCCACAGCGGCCTGCTCGAAGACAGCGCGAAATCGTTCCTCGCTTTCTCGCAACGCCTCCTGCGCGCGCCCATCGTTGCACGCTGGCAGCTGATTCAGTTCGCGCTAATGTCGCCGCGTGCGCAACAGGCTTTCAACGTGCACTGCCAGTTCAATGTTGTCGAAAGGCGTGACCAAGAAATCGTCGATGTGTTCACGCCAGTGTGACACTGTCATCGCCACACTGGCGCGTGGCGTTAGGAACAACAGCGGCAGGTAAACAGCCCCCTCCACTTCCCTCCGCGCGGCAATGTGGCGCCACCCTCGCTCAAGGGCAGCTTCGTCCACAATGGCCAAATCGAAGGGTTGATCAAGCATCGCGGCATCGTCTTGCGCTTGCGTATTCAACGAAGGAATCAGGTCGTAATGCGGCAGCAACGCCGCATGCAGCACACTGCGGATGTGGACGTCATCAACCAGGGTCAATATTCGCATCATAACAATCAGTCTTCCCTGAACTGATCCACACAACGCATGCAGAGTATAAGAACTGTAAGCCGATTTTTCCCGAAAAGCCAGATCCAACTCAACGGATTCGGCGCCGTACCGCCGCGCGCTAAACGGGCGCCTATTTTCTACCAACAAGTTTGTGGCATGCACGCTGATCACGTAGAATAAAATTCGGCTCTCAACGTGCGAGCAAATCAAACATTCAACTAATGGGAGGCGCTTTATGCAAACGGCAGAGGTTCCGGCAAACGAAGCACAGCGTCTTTCCACGCTCTACAGCTATGGCGTTTTAGATTCTGAGCCAGAGCAGGTCATTGATGACGTCGCAGAGCTCGCTGCGCAAATCTGTGATGCGCCTATCGCGCTCGTGAGCCTCATTGACGAATCTCGGCAATGGTTCAAGTCACATGTAGGTTTGAACACGACTGAGACGGCACGCAGTTCATCTTTTTGCGCGCATGCCATTCTACAGCCCGACGTTTTTATCATTCCTGACACGCTACGCGATGAAAGGTTTGCCGACAACCCTCTTGTAGTCGGCCCGCCCAAAATTCGATTTTACGCGGGCGCTCCGCTGATCGCCCAGAACGGTTCGGGCTTAGGCACACTTTGCGTAATTGACCGAGTGCCGCGCCAACTTACGACCCATCAAGTGAACGCGCTAACCGTGTTGCGAACGCATGTAATGAAGCTGTTGGAGTTACGATACATATCGCGCGGTTTGGATTTGGCCAACCGCGAACTTGAATCATTCAGTTATTCAGTTGCGCACGATCTCCGTGCACCCTTGCGATCAATTACCGGCTTCTCCCAGATACTTCTCGATGAACACTCGACGCAGCTAAACGAAGAGGCGCGTGATTTCCTGCAACGCATTAACCTCGCCGGACAACGCATGGACAGACTAACAACTGACTTGCTTGATCTGGCGCGGCTATCACGTCAACCCTTGCAGTTTCGCAGCGTGAATCTGAGCCTAATTATCCACGACGTTATGGCGGAGCTGGTCAAAGAGGCGCCAACACGTCAAGTCGATGTCACTATTCAAGCCGGGATTTCGGTGTTAGGCGACGAGGGTCTATTGCGCATTGTCGCCGAGAATTTGCTCGGAAACGCCTGGAAATTCACCTCGAAGCGCGTGAATGCGCGAATCGAATTTGGCTCTGAGCTTGTCAATGGCACAAACGAGTATTTCGTGCGTGACAATGGCGCGGGTTTTAATATGGCGCATGCCAACAATTTATTTCAACCATTTCAGAGAATGCACTCGAACACTGAATTTCCTGGGACAGGAATCGGACTTGCCATCGTCAAGCGCGTCATTCAACGCCACCGTGGCACCATTCGCGCGCAGTCGGCTATTGATCAAGGAACGACGATTCGTTTTTCCTTGCTGCAAAATTGACAGTTTCACTCGATTTCAAAACGCGCATCGGCCCCGCCGTGTTCGTGCATCAAACCAAACATTGAGTTGTAGTACGTTCGTAGTTTTGCCTCAATCGCAGCCAAGCTGTTCCGACAGTGCCATTTAAACCTTTCGCTCGTCAAATAACGCCTTCAATGCCTTGCCAAGTTCCCTAACGGTGTTAGGTTTGAGTATCACGTGTTGGATACCTAAACTTTTCGCGACTTCATTGTCCTCGGGACGAACATAACCCGTCGTGACTATTACTGGAAAGTCAGGCCGAATTTTTCGAATTTCACGCACAAGGTCGAATCCAGACATGCCAGGCATGGACAGGTCAGTTACCAGCACGTCAAAGTCCTGTGGATTGGCGGTAAACTTTGCTAAGGCGGCACCCGGTTCATTCACCCCAGTTACGTGGCAATTATCCTGTTCCAGGATACGTGTCAATAGCATTACCAATGAATCCTCGTCATCCACCAGTAACACCCGTTCGTACTGTCCATTACTGGACGTGACGACCTCCGCCTCGGTATTTTCGACAATTTCGGCAATCACTTGTGAGGCAGCGGGGAAGTAAAGACAAAAAGTGGAACCGATAAACGGATTACTACTAACAGTAATGGCGCCGCCGTGCCCTAACATAATACCATGAGAAACAGAGAGCCCTAGTCCTGTTCCTTCGCCGACGCCCTTGGTAGTGAAAAACGGCTCAAAAATACGCTCTAACATCGCAGCGTCCATACCGATTCCCGTATCAGTAACCGTCACGCGTACATAGGAACCCGGATGAAGGTAGGGCGATGTGCTCGCGAGCGCCGCGTCGACCGTCACCACATCCAGCCACACGCCAAGTGTTCCACCCCGTTCACGCATGGAATGGGCGGCATTTACGCCCAGGTTCATAAATACTTGGTGAGTTGTGTAGCGTCGGCCATGACGATCGAGCTACCGGGGCCAAAATGCGTCTGAATTTGAATGTTCGCAGGAACGGTTGCGCGTAGCAGCTGGAGGGTATCCTCAATGATTGGCTGCAATTGAACCGGTTTGCGTTGGTTTTCATGTGGACGGCTGAAAGAGATAATCTGCTTCACTAAATCTGCGGCCCGCTCACCGGCCTTTTCGATTTCGCGCAGGTTGTGATGAATCGCGTGCTCGACTGGAACTTTATTGTGAGCCAGCGCGGCGTTGCCATTGATGATCATAAGCATGTTATTAAAGTCGTGCGCGATCCCACCCGCCAGCGTACCCAATGCCTGCAACTTTTGCGACTGCCGCAATTGCGCTTCCAATTTGTTACGCTCTGCCTCAGCCACTCGGCGCTCAGTTATGTCGCGCGAAATTGCCAACATCGATTCAATTTCGCCTTGCGCGTTGCGTTCCGCCACCGCAATGCCTTCCCAAAATCGAGGGCCGCTTGGACTCGGGTAATCGAACTCGATCCGCTTGGCCTGCCCGGTTTTGAAAACATGCTCCAGCGTAGCCGTCCACAACGCGACTTGCGCTCCTGGCATACCCAATTCGGCGAAGGTTTTGCCGAGAAACTGACTCGGAGCAATACCCGTAGCCGTTTCGATAGCTTGGTTTACGTACACAAATCTTAGAGCACGATCATAGCGCGCAATGACGTCCGGTGAATTATCTCCCAAGGTTCGGTAACGCGTTTCGCTAACTAAAATTGCGTCTAACGAATTTTGGTGCTCAATGGCAAGAATTGCGGTTTGCGTAACAAAGGCGATTATCTCATGGTGCGCAAGTTCAGGACAGTCGCGGGTTCGGTAGTACATAGCAAACGTGCCTAACAGGCGCCCATTTGTGCCCATAATGGGCGTAGACCAACAGCCGCGCAGTCCAAAACGTGCGGCGATATCGCGATATTTTGCCCAGAGCGGGTCGGTCTGAATATCTGTGACGATCACTTCTTTATGCCGAAAGGCGGCGGTACCGCAGGAACCGGCGGCCCAACCGGCCAAACGCACCCGCAAGGCTCCGGCGCAGAATATCCTTGCCAAGACAGGTGACGCATGAGCACGGGTGACATCAACGACAGTTCGGCACCGCTGGTCGACCATCTGATCGAATTGCGCAACCGCATCGTGAAAGCGCTGATCGCCTTTATCATCGCGGTCATCCTGGCCTATCTGGTCTGGAAACCGATCTTTGACTTTCTGACCCAGCCGATCTGCGCCGCGATGATCCAGAATGG
>JANOTC010000172.1:0-3699 GCA_031416175.1 Gammaproteobacteria bacterium | reverse complement strand
AAATCAGCTACCAAAAAATAGCGACTGACGGTTTGTGGAGCAACAACCCCGGCCTAGTTCAACTGTTGGGTTTGTGCCCGCTGTTAGCCGTGTCGACCACCACTGTGAATGGTTTGGGCTTGGGCCTAGCCACCGTGTTCGTGCTAACCGCCACCAATACGGTTATCTCCATGATTCGCAATGTCGTTCGACCTGAATTACGCTTGCCCGTGTTCGTGTTGCTCATTGCATCGATTGTGACTGCAGTGCAACTCGCGATTAGCGCCTACACCCCGGAGCTCTACAAAGTGCTGGGGATTTTCATTCCGCTCATCGTCACTAACTGTATTGTTATCGGCAGGGCCGAAGCGTTTGCGTCACGCCAATCGCCACCGCGCGCTTTTTGGGATGGTCTAACCATGGGACTCGGCTTTGCCGCTGTTTTGCTTGCCCTCGGCGCCTTTCGCGAAGTGCTCGGCAAAGGCACCTTATTCGCGGGCGCGGGTCTGATGTTTGGTCCTGCATTTAGCGGAATGGAGTTGACACTCATAGATAATTATCGTGGTTTTCTACTGGCAATCTTACCGCCCGGCGCTTTCTTTGCGTTGGCAAGTTTGATTGTGGTAAAAAATACCATCGACGCGCGCAAAGCGAAGAAATTGGCCGTAAAAACAGTTGGAATTGACGCGGCGGCCGCACACTAATTCACTATTCGGAGATTTTTTATGGCTGGACATTTTCCTTTTATGGGCAAAGGCATGCGCTACGGCATGGCGCGTTTGCCAGTCACCGCGTTTTTCGAGTATCACGGATTGAATCTTGAGTTGCAGGAAAAATACTACAAATGGTGGTTCGACTGGACCAAGAATTTCGTGATGAAAGACTTTGATTTGCAAGTCACCAAAAGCGTTGCCTTTGATCATTACCCCTATGGCCAACATTCGCTGCACAGCTTTCATTTGAACGACAAAATGTGGGCGAGTGTGATGATCGACTTGGGCGATTTAATTCGCGATACCATTTTGCCAAAATTAAGTGCCGACGAATTGCATGCGTTAGAACATGAACACCATGAAATGGTGCATCACTTGGAAGAAGAAGCGAAGAGCAATCCACGTAAAGCTTCACCTGATATCGGTTATTTCCGGCACATGTAATTGAACGCCGACAAGCGCCGCGCGATCTTCGAACGGCTGCGGACTAACAACCCGCAGCCCACCACAGAACTGCAATACTCAACGCCGTTTGAACTGTTAATCGCGGTTATTTTATCCGCGCAAGCCACCGACAAAGGCGTCAATAAAGCGACCGCCAAGCTTTTTCCCGTCGCCAATACCCCGCAAGCCATTTACGCCTTGGGTGTGGACGGGCTAAAAGAATTTATCAAAACCATCGGCTTGTATAACAGCAAAGCTGAGAACATCATAAAAACGTGTTCAATGTTAGTTGAGCAACACGGTAGCACGGTGCCCGCGCAACGCGAAGCACTGGAAGCCTTACCCGGTGTGGGTCGAAAAACAGCGAACGTCGTGCTCAATACCGCCTTTGGCCAACCCACTATGGCAGTAGACACGCACATTTTTCGCGTTGCGAATCGCACAGGAATTGCGCCGGGGAAGGACGTGCTGGAGGTTGAACACAAGCTCGTTAAGTTTATCCCCAAGGAATTTTTGCAGGATGCGCATCACTGGCTCATATTACATGGCCGATACACGTGCATCGCCAGAAAGCCTAAATGTGGATCGTGCTTGATTGAAGATTTGTGTGAGTTTAAAGGGAAAGTGGATTGACGGCGTCAATCGCAAGTGAGGACAGGAGCCGCATGAACGCAACATTTCTAGGACCCGACAACCAACCACGCTGCCCCTGGTGCAGTGCCACGCCAGAATATCTTGCCTACCATGACACGGAATGGGGATTTCCGGTTAGCGATGATCGCCGCTTATTCGAAAAATTAAGCCTGGAAGGTTTTCAGTCCGGATTGAGCTGGCGCACCATTCTGACCAAACGCGAGAACTTCCGCGCCGCCTTCCATCATTTCGATTTTGACCAAATCGCACGCTTCTCCGAACGCGACGTCGCGCGCTTGCTCAATAACGAAGGAATCGTACGCCACCGAGGCAAAATCGACGCGGTAATCAATAATGCACGGCAAGCGCAGGAGCTTGTGAAAAAGGAAGGCTCATTGGCGGCCTATGTTTGGCGTTTCGAACCGGATGCGAAGGAACGTAACACACCGCAAATTGCCTCGACCTCAGTGGAGTCGATTGCATTATCAAAGGATCTTAAAAAGCGCGGCTGGAAATTTGTCGGGCCGACTACCGCGTATGCGTTTATGCAAGCGATGGGGTTGATTAATGATCATATCGAAGGGTGTGTGATTGGGGTTGAAGTTGAACGTGCGCGTGGGGGATTTAGGCGACCAACCTAACATTTACTAGGAATAGCGCTCTCGCTCACAAACGCGAGCGAAAATTGCTGACGTGTACACGCGTTGTTTCGGATTTCAGGAAACCCGAGCTCGAAGGAAAGGGTGCCGTACCATCTCGTACGGAAGGTTTCCGTATATTTGACGATAATAACGGTATAGACTACAGTCACAACGCTTGTACGGCCTGCTTCCGTACGAGATATCTGAGGTAAATACTATGGCGACCACCCGCTTTGACATGCGTCTGGATGAAGAGATCAAGGCCAAGGCCGAGAAGGCCGCTGTTCTGCTCGGCATGAAGAGCCTGACTGAATATGTAAGCAAACTGATGGATGAGGACGCCAACCGTGTCATCGCCCAGCATGAGAGCATTACCATCGAAAATGATGTCTTTGACCGGTTCGTGAGCGCCTGCGACAAGGCCAAGCACCCGAACAAGGCACTACGTGATGCGGCGGCCTTTGCCAAGAAACAGGGCATCAAGTGAGTGGGTCTAGTCGATTTATCGAACTTGATAAAAAGCACCACGACAGAGCCAGCTTCGACTGTGGCGAGGATGAGCTAAACCAGTTCATCCAACAATATGCGGCCAAACATATGGAGGCGGGTATCAGCCGGACCCTAGTACTCCCCACTTTTAACCCGCTGCCCGAGGGTAGATACCCCATCCGTGCCTTTTATACCATTGCCCCCAGCACCCTTTGCAGGGAAACCCTACCAGCGGCAATGGCCAAAAAACTGCCCCACTACCCTATCCCCGTTTTTCTGATTGCCCAACTGGCTGTACATAAGGAATATCAGGGGCGCGGCCTGGGCAAATTCACATAGAACAAGGCAAAGGAACACCTATGGGAGATCAACGCACATATGAGAGCCTACGCCATCGTTGTGGACTGTCTACACGATACTGCGCAGGCCTTTAACACCCAGTACGATTTTGATGTCCTTTACCACCACAATGGCCGAACCCGAATGTTCCTACCGATGAAGACCGTCGCACCGCTATTCGAATAATCCATCCCTTGTGGAGATCAGTTGTGTCGGCGTTGCCAATATTGCCTTTCGCGTAAAGGCCGACCGTGCATCCTAGAACAAGCTGGAGTAAAAAAATGAGTGTCATGATGCACAAGGGTTATGCTGCCCGCATTGAGTTTGACGCCGACGACCATGTTTTTGTCGGACGCCTAACCGGGATAACCGATATTGTGACGTTTCATGGCGTTACCGTTGAAGAGTTGGAAACCGCATTCAAAGAGGCGGTCGACCACTACCTGGCAGTCAGCGAGAAA
>JANOTC010000171.1:0-6678 GCA_031416175.1 Gammaproteobacteria bacterium | reverse complement strand
ACACGCCGTTTTTGAACCGTGCCCGTTTTTTGGCGTTGAGTTCACGGAGCATAAATGTGGACTTTCGAGAAACGCGGCGCACGTAGTTTACGTATGTAGGCTTCCATGTCCGCCATATTTTCGCGATCACGCCAAATGCCAAACGCGGGATCGTTGGTTACAAACGGTTCGGTCTCATTAGCAGCGGTCTGTTCCGACTCTTCTTCAATGCGCACGGTAACGCGTGTACCGCTCCTGGCGTGCAGCAGTTCCCGCCAGTCTTCGGGCAAATCGCTTACCTTCACATGTTCAATTTCAATCGCATTCATGTTTTGCCTCGCGTGTCATCATTGGAGCGGAGCACAAGAAGGATGGGCGTCCGACTTTTCTTGTCGTCACGCCCTAGCGCATCGATTACTGGCCGCTTCTCCTTGAGGCTTAGGTTACTTTGCCGCACTGAGGCTATACTTTGCAACGGAATGCTGCGCGACGGAACGTCGTATTTGCTGCATGGATGACTGTGAACTCGGTTTGCTCTTAGGCATCCCCACTTTTCCGCTGAACACTTCTTGGCATCTTGATGCAGCAATGTGCGGCACCGTGTGTGGATTTCACAGCTTTAAGATGTCAATCAATTGCCTTGCTGTAATAATTCGTGTTTTCCCGTGTCGCAGCAGGGCTAGCACATCGGCCTTGTCGCCGGTCACGAGGTAATCCACCTTTCCGGTATGCGCCATGGCAAATAAATAGTCATCATGCGGGTCACGACTGATAGACTGCAATGGCGGGAACTTAATGTTAATGGCGAGGGATCGAATGGCATTGAGCATTCTGCCCGCCTGAGCTGGATGGATGCGACTGCGGATCGCCGGATAACGGGTGACTCGCGAGAACTCCTCTATTTGTGTTTCGCCCGTTATCAGAGTGAATCGATCACCCATGAATGCCTCGAATAAGTGGTGAGGCGGCCCGTTCGGTGCAATCAGAGCAGCGACCAGGACGTTCGTGTCCAGGATAACCCGCATTACTTATCTATTGCCGCACTTTTGTCTTAGTCGCGACTTCTGCGCGCATTTCGGCACGCACCGCGCTGACCGCTTCGTCGATCAGGGCTTCCAGGTCCTTTTCTGGCAAGTCGGTGTTGCGCTGTTTTACGTCGGCTGCTGTTTGCGCGAGTATCTCCTTTCGCACTGCACGTTCAATGAATTTGGACAGATCCCCTTTTTTCATTCCGTGTTGTGCAAGGAAGGTACGTAGTGAAATGTCGGTATCTCTAGAAACCTTGATGGTCCAGCGAGCGGTATTTTCCATGGTGCCTCCGATTCTGAGAAAAGCGTATAGACGCTTATGCGCTTATAATAGCACGGCCGACATGCGGGGACAGTTAAGCTGGACTCGTTCCTGTAGCCGTTCAAGAAAGAATAGTTTGCGGTATCTAACGCTAGGCAGACGTGGGGCCACTTTGCACTGCAACTACCGATGTGCCAATTGAGTGACTTGATGCATAGAGAATCCAAGTCCTATCACTCAATATTCTGCACCTGCTCCCGCACCTGCTCGATCAACACTTTCATCTCAATTCCAGCCCGCGTAATTTCAGCGTCCAAGGACTTTGAGCATAAAGTATTGGCTTCACGATTTAGCTCTTGAATTCTGAAAGCGAGCTAAGCAAAATCCCGCAGTTCGCGCCACCCGACCACCCGGCAAGACTCCCGTACGTAACCGCCCGCACCGCCAAATACAATGACCGGGGGCAGGGCCTCTTCTCCCGCGAATTTCTGCCATTTTTGAGCTGCGCCTGGCCAATCTGAGGCGAAGGTACTACCTGATTTTATTTCTATCGCCTGTAATCCTTGCGGCGTCTCATAGAGGATATCGACCTCATGGCCGACATTGTCACGCCAGAAATAGAGGTCGGCGGGTCGACCCGCGTTGAATCGCTGTTTAACCAGCTCGCTGACAACATACGTCTCAAACAACGCGCCTCGCGAGGCATGTGTCTCAATCGCAGACGCGTCGCGAATACCGATCAACCAGGCCATAAGCCCCACATCCAAAAAATACAGTTTAGGGGTTTTCACAAGCCGCTTACCAAAATTACGATGGTATGGCGGTAAACGCATCACCAAATAACTGGCTTCGAGCACCGAGAGCCACTCGCGCGCAGTGACGGCGGAAATGCCGCAATCGGCGCCAAGCGCAGCCAGATTGAGCAATTGCCCGGAGCGCGCGGCGCACATCTTCACAAATCGCTGAAACAGCGTCAGGTCCCGGACCGCAATTAGCTGCCGCACGTCGCGTTCTAAATATGTGGCTACGTAGTTAGGAAACCAATCGTCTGGTGTCAAGTCGCGATCATAAAGTGCGGGGTAACCGCCACGGTATAAAGTCTCATCCAGCGATTGCGGCAGCTTATTCGTGCTGGCCAGTTCGCCAGCGGACAGCGGCAGCAATTCGACCCGCCCAACCCGACCTGCCAGCGATTGCGTCATGCCCGAAATTAGATCGAACTGCGCAGACCCCGTCAGAATAAAATCGCCCATACGGCCGCGTTCATCGACCAGCCCTTGGAGCCATGACAGCAAAGCGGGGCAACGTTGCACTTCATCCAAAACGGCGCCGTTATCAAAACGTAAAAGAAACCGTCGAGGATCGCGCCCAGCGAACTCGCGTTCGTCTGGGTTTTCCAGCGAGACATAGGTTTTATCGACAAAGATGGCTTTTGCCAGCGTAGTTTTGCCGGATTGCCGAGGCCCGGTCACAGCGATGATGGGGAAGCCTCTGGCTAAGCGTTGTAAACTGTTGGTGGCGACGCGAGGTATCATTCTTACAAATCAATGTTTACACTTTCGATTTGTAAGATTAGCCGCAAATCGCGTATTGCGCAACCCCGGGGTCTCACATGAAACGCTGGCTTTAACGGAGACCGCGATTACTCAATATTCTGCACCTGCACCTGCACCTGCTCCCGCACCTGCCGACCGCGGGTACACAATTGCTGTAGTCCCGCGGACTCTCCTAATCCCGGATTCGTTCTTCATCGACATTCCTCGACGCATCCCCTCAATGCGCGCGTTGCTGACATGGAAGCCGAGGGCATATCTTTCGTTGCTTTCCGTGTTGGGCGCGATAATTGCCTGGGTAGGCTACAACGGCGAATTTCCGATTGTTTCCGCTTTTGTGTGGGATTGGTTTTTTAGTGGGAATTCGCCGTTTTTTCAATTGTTGCGACCAAGACAATTTAACCCTGTGTAGAAGGAGATTAGTGAATGAATCGATCTTTGGGACTCTGCCCGCTGCTGCTCACTTTGGCAATTGCCCAGGTCGGCCAGACCGCTGGAGCCAGTACACTGGAAGAGGATATCGTGGTGTTGAAGGAGCAGGTTACGGAACTCAACTCGCGTCTGGACGAGGCGATGACGATCTCGGGATATGTCGATACGGAATACAGTGTGAACAATAAAAAGGGCGGCGCAGCCAACGGCATACGCATTCATCACCTGTCGCTGTTCTTTGAAAAACGTGTGACGGAAAAATGGCGATTCTTCTCGGAGATTGAATACGAGGATGGGCCGCTGTTCGATGATAAAAAGACCACGGAGGGAAAGATTTATGCCGAAGCCGTTAATCTCAGCTACGCGTGGCGTTCCGACATCAACTTGCGTGGCGGGCGTTTCTTTACGCCGGCCGGCATTTGGAACATCGACCACTACCCGCCGTTTGTCCCAACCCAGGAGCGTCCGCTCCATGTGCGCAACATTTTCCCGCAGATTTTTGACGGGGCTATGGTCTACGGTACGCGCCCGGTCGCCGCTAACACTTTCTTGAAATATGACCTTTACTTGGGTAACGGCGAAGGAAACACCGGCAAGAATGACGGCAACCGGGAGAAGGCCGTCGGCCTTAATGCGGGACTGCTGCTGCCGTTCCTTAAGCATACGGAAGTCGGCTTGACCTACTACCGCGATACGCTGAACAACGGCACCGACAAAACGGCGATCGGAACACACGCGAAGGTCAAGGCGGGCAGCTTCGCATTTCAGGGCGAATATGCCTCGGGCAATCATAAGCCGACCACAGGGTCTGATTTCGTGAATACCGGCTACTACGCCCAGTTCATGTATAACATCAGTCATTGGACGCTGGGTATGCGGCACAGTGCCTACGACAAAAACAGCGCAACGGATGCCATTGACAACAAAGAGGTTGCGAACAGTGTGTTCGTGAACTATCACATCAACCATGCGCTTGTGCTGAAGCTGGAACATCACCGCCACAGCTACGACGATGCCAAAAAAGACCCGTTTAGGTCCACGATGGCCAGTATTGTTGCTTATCTAGGTAGCTAAGGGAGGAAGATCATGAATAACCGTTATATCGTTTCTCTCGTGTTAGTACTGACTTTGCCTGTCGGTTCGGCCATCGCCGCGGAAAAAATCGCAGTTATCGTAAACGCAAAGAATACGCAAACACTGCTGGCCGCGGACGTGAAAAATATCTACAAAGACAACGTCGTTACCTGGAGTAGTGGTGCGCCAATATCGGTTTACGACTTGCCGGTGAAATCCGAGTTCCGGGAGACGTTTTCGCAACGCGTTCTCGGTACCTCGGCACGTGATGCGGCCACCGAATGGGCGAACAAGAAAATCACCAATTCAGCGAAGAACCCGCCGACCACCAAGCCCGATGCGGTGGTCATAAGTAACGTGGCGAGTGAACCCGGCGCGATCGGCTATGTGTCGGCCGACGCCGTGGCGGGTAAGGAGGGAATCCGGGTGGTTCTGACGATTGAGTAGCGCGGTATGACCTGGCGCCGGACGCCCGGCGCCGGGCTTTTTCGGACGACGAAATATTTGAGGATAAGAGTGTGAATTCCCTGATCTCGCGATTGACCATTAGAAACAGGCTCATTCTGGGTTTCGGCGTGCTGATTATACTGATGCTTGTTTCCAGCATCTATTCGATGCTGGGCTTCGGTTCGATCGGGAAGGCGCAGGAAGAAATTCACGCTGCCGCGCAGCGTATGGAGAACAGCAGTGCGGTAAGTGACATGATGGGAAAAAGCACTGAACTTGTGCTGGCATGGGCTCTTCCGGTTTTGAGGGAAAAAGGCGCGCTTCTAGAATACGTGCAGACTGACGACCGCAAGGAGCAGGAAAGGCTCTTCGCGCAATTCGCAGTACTGGGTGACGAGATCCTTAGTATTGGCGCCCAATTGCAGCGAAACAATCAAGCTCTCCCCGGAGCGGAAGACCGCATCCGCGCGATTTTGGCGATGCAGGTGAAGATAAAAACCGACGCGGTGGGCGTCATTGCCGCTTTCGATGGCGAGGGTGAATATGGACCAGACACCCGTGCCGCGATGAAGACGTTTAGCGCCGAAGCGAATCGGCTGCTCGGCGGAATCCGGGAATTTCAGACCTATGTCGAAGAACTGAAGCTTGTGCAGCACGGCCAACGTGTCGGCGCTGTTGCCCAGGTCAATCAAAGCGTAGCGCTCTCGCAGAGCGGTCTAGATTCCATTCTGCACGGCAACCAAATTCTGGTTCTGTTCGGTGTGCTAGTGGCGCTGTATATCGCCTGGCTGATCTATCGATCCATTGTGACGCCGCTCTCCGCGGCTGCACAGCTGGCAAACCGCATCGCCCAATATGATCTGCGCGATCACGGAGAATCGCAAACCTCGAATAATCCGGCTCGCGATGAAATAAGCCACGTCATCGTCGATATCGTGCGCATGCGTGCATCGTTGCATGATCTCATCGGCAAGATTGGATCAATGTCGCAACGCCTCGCAGGTTCGGCCATCGAGCTCCAGCAATCGGCAAGCGATATCAGTGGTGTGACGGGTCGGCAGGTGGATTTGAACGAACAGTCCACCCGGGTCACGGAAGAGTTGGCTGTTTCCGTCGATGCTATTGCCGCTGGGGCCAACGAAGCAGCAAACCATGCGCGCGAGGCCGACGAAGTAGTACAGCACTGCGTCGATATTGACGCGGCGCATTCCATGCGCGCCATGAAGTTGATCACGCAAGAGATGGATACCGCTGACGCGCGTGTTAAGGAGTTGGCAGAAGCGGCCAAACAAATCGACGACGTGGTAACCGCGATTTCCGGAATTGCCGCGCAAACTAATTTGCTGGCGCTCAATGCGGCGATCGAAGCCGCACGGGCTGGTGAACAGGGGCGCGGGTTTTCCATTGTTGCCGATGAAGTCCGCACCCTCGCGCACCGGACCGCGGAGGCGACCAGCCAGATTGGCAAAATGATTGAGCGGATGCAGAACTGTGTTAACGAAACCGTGTCATCGACTGGGCGCACGCGCACGACTGTAGTGGACAGCGTTGCCTCGGTCACGGCCATTTTTGATTCGCTGCAACGCGTTCATGCCCTCAACAGTCAGTCGATGCAAGTGAGCAACAGCGTGGCGACCGCCACCGTGCAGCAGAGTCACGCGTCGCATGAGATTACCGTCAACCTGCAGCACACCGTTGACGGGGTTCGACGGCTCAATGATCAGGCTTTAATCATTAAAAGTCAGGCGCAGGCGCTGACCGTTTTGGTCGCGGATGTCTCCAACGCAGTTGGGGTGTTCAAGATCTAACGCGAAAAACCTTTAGGCGCTACACTATACCCAACATACGACTCTTGTTACTGGCTGTCGAAATCCGCGTAAATCTGGCGGCAGACACTCGCAAG
>JANOTC010000170.1:0-2691 GCA_031416175.1 Gammaproteobacteria bacterium | reverse complement strand
ATAGACGGCCGTCGTGTCGACAAGGTGTTAGTGCATCCGCCGTCTTCCGGGCATTTGGGTGGGAAGCCTTACCCGCGAGTCGACTAAAAACTGCGTTTCGTCTTAGATCAATTTTGTAGTCAATCCACCCTGCCGCTTATTCCGGCGGGCGTAAAGAAGCCCGGCTAATCCAACAGATATTAGGGCGAAGGAGCCAGGTTCCGGTATAGAGAGCGGCCCATCCAGAACGCTGTGCAGTTCCAAAACAATATCGTTGAAGTCGCCACTGCCGCCGGAGATCCTAAGATCTTCGAAGCCGACGAAGTAATGGAATGGGTCGTTAGCGTCGACCCATGTCATCATATGATCCTTCGAGTCGCTATTGTCGACTGCGCGAGAACTCCAGACTTGCCCCGCCGGTGTTCGAATCGCCAAACGGAAGTCGCCAACCAAATTCGGCAGAAACGTTTCAGCGCTGTTATTGTCGGCAATGCCATTGTCACTCTAAGGATGAAATTAATTTCTGAAAATTGTTAGTACTGTCTATGCCTGGAAGCACGCCGAAGATGTAAACGGGGCTTCGCCGCACACGGCCAATTGCTTGTCCATGTTTTCTTTGATCATGTGCATGGGCGCATGGCCTGGGCCTTCGATCATGGTTTGCACGTCGTGCTTCCAGGAATCTGCGAAGCTCGCCCAGCGTTTCTAGCTCACCGAACTGTGCGGCGTCGTTGGGTGACCGCAAGGATTCGTACAGTAAAGGGCAATAAGCCTAATTATGATTAAGCATGGACGCCAAATAACGATGCCAGTATATACGAGTCCCATCACGCCAGTCGTTTCGGTCTGCCAGGGTTCGACAACCGTTGCCCAACCGGCAGAAACGGCAGTGCACACTCTCATTTATCTTTTCAGACGACGAAATAGTCAGTTCGCCGTCATGCTGTTCTCAGTTGCTTATATAAATTCGTGATATGCGTATGGTTCTTTATCATGCCTCGGCTTATTGCCCTTTACCGTACGAATCCTTGCAGTCATCCGATAAGACTCTGTTCAAGCTTGGAATAGGCAGGGCTATCGCGGGTGCGGGAATTATCCAACCTGCTTGCCTCCGGTCGTCGGAACTATCTACGGCCGTCCTAGGAAATTGAGCGTCAGTGTGATCGAGTCACCATTGATACTCGGCTCGCCGCTGAGTTGATAGCGCAAATGTTCGGCCTTGATCCCGATGGCCATAAATCGACTGAATTTGTATTCACCTGTCAAAAGAGCGCCAACAGGTGCTCCGAGTGAGGTGTCGTTGGCGTAGTTGCGAAACAGTTTTGCATTAAAGTGTTTGGAGCCGCCGGCACCAACCTTGACGTTTGGCCCCACTCGATATTCCGCAGCGACTGTAACCGGAAATTCGCGGATATTTAGACCCTCCTTCGAATTGGAGTCCACGGCGTCTGGAGTGCGGTATCCGACGAGTAACACGGCGTCCAATTTGCTGGGTATGAAGGCCATTTCAACGCCGTACGCGAGGTCTATTCCTCCTTCAATTTTAGGTTTTTTTCGATCAAGTTTGTTTCTTGTCCAGCCAGAGCCAAACAAAGCGCCCATGCGGCTGATGACACGGAGTTCTCGCTGATCCGGTTGCTTTTCAAATAGAGCGATATCCCCATTTGTTGACAGGTATGTCCAGTCCCACGACACTACGCTTTTGGAGCCAAAGGGTTTATCGGTATGAATTTGAATACGGTAGTCGCCTTTTTCATAGGTTTCCACGTAATTGCTCGGCGGGAATAGCCACGGAATTAGGGCGCCGATGGCCCCCGCAGGGGATGGACCCAGAATTGACAAGATGAGCGCGGACGGCAACGCACGCGCAAAAACATACTGAGGTGTGTCAATGTGCCTGTCCATGGCGGCGCCCCAGTGCCCGTCCAGTTCAGACCATTTTGGTGGCAATATTCCCGGTTGATTTTCGCCTGGGAAATCTGTGACGCCTGCAAATTCCGCTTGAAGTGCTGCGGGCGGCTTTCGAAAATCTTCATCAGACTGAGGCAGGGGGCCAAAGTTTTTTGTTGCGCAACCAACCAGGAATATAGCTGTCGTAAGAAATCCGAGAGGAGCACGGGCTCTGAGTATAGGAGTCTGGCTAATTGGGGCACGGTTCATTTTGGGTACCAGTAGATGAGCCTATGCCAACCGGAAAACGGCAATTAATGGAAGGCGTTGAGTGATAGGCAGCGGGCTATGACGGTACCTTAGTGGTACCCTGATTTGAACCGTGCCAGAAGTCCTTCTTTGCTGATGAGACCCAATGCAGGGGTTTTTCACGCGAAAGGCTGGGAGAAATTCGAATCATCCGTATTTATACCAAGATAGGTATATAACGTCAAGTAATTGATGTTGGATTACTACTTGTTGCGGGTTTTCCTGACCACATGAATTGCCCCGAGAGCCACCGCGGACGCGGCTTACAGTATTCGGCGCCAAAAAGGGTATTTTTGACTAAAACCGCGAAATGTCAATTAGTCGAGAAATAAGCCCGTAGCCGATCTAGGCGACGTTGGACACGCCGAAGGCAGCCCAGCCATTGCAGCAGGCCGAAATCGATCTCCAAGGGTTCACTCCTTTTTCACAG
The DNA here is from genome assembly GCA_031416175.1 of Gammaproteobacteria bacterium. Classification (GTDB taxonomy): domain Bacteria; phylum Pseudomonadota; class Gammaproteobacteria; order S012-40; family S012-40; genus JANOTC01. Next base: position 83 of record JANOTC010000170.1, on the reverse strand, counting down.
GGGTATAGCGGCCTCACGGGCCCGGTTTTAGGGAGTATAGCACACAGACGGCATGTGCCGGGTGCCATTTGTGATTGTTTTGG
>JANOTC010000169.1:0-8597 GCA_031416175.1 Gammaproteobacteria bacterium | reverse complement strand
CTGAAGATCCTTGAGCCTGTGTTTGAACACAAAACGGGCGAGCTGGCGATGTACTCGACAAAAGTCAAAGTCAGCAAGACCCGTAAAGTGGTGAAGATGGCTAAGATGGGCGGCAGTGACACGCAAGCAGGTCGTAAGTTTGTCCTCACGGTATCTGCTGACACGTTGCGTCGCACGGAAGGAGAAGGCTAACCATGTCATTCAAGAATATTATTGAAAATTTTTCGGCGTATCGAAAGGACGCCGAAATGGGTGGACACCACACCTATGAACATCGTTGGACCATGGCAATTGATCTCAATCTTTGCATTGGGTGCAACGCGTGTTCTACCGCATGTTATGCAGAGAACAATCTGCCGGTCGTCGGTAAAGAGCGGTTCGCCAAAAACCAAGCCATTCATTGGATGCGCATTGAACGTTATTGGGATCCGGCCGACGAAATGTATCCCGAGCAGGGTGCCAGCTTTTTGCCGATGATGTGCCAACAATGTGGTGCAGCGACCTGCGAGCCTGTGTGTCCTGTCTCGGCGACGTACCATACGCCAGATGGTCTCAATGCTCAGGTTTACAACCGTTGCATCGGTTCGCGTTATTGCAACAATAACTGTCCTTTCCGTGTGCGCTACTTTAACTTCTATTCGTACTACGAATCGTCGTGGCCGGAACCGTTGCATATGCAGCTAAATCCGGACTTGAGCGTGCGTGACAAGGGCGTTATGGAGAAGTGCACGTTTTGCGTGCAACGTATCCGGTCGGCAAAAGACAGCGCGAAAATGGAAGATCGCAAGGTGCAGGATGGAGATTTTCAGACAGCATGCCAACAAGCGTGTCCTACCACCGCCATTGTATTTGGCGATGCGTTAGACCCTGAAAGCAAGGTGTCCAAACTTTGGAAAGCGCACCAAATTAAACGAGGCCCGGTTACGCAGAAAAAGCCGAAGGACAATCCTGAGCTACGCGGCTATCGAATTTTCGACGAGTTAAATGTCGATTCTTCGGTTATGTACCTGGAACGCGTCCGCGAAACGGAAGTGTAATTAGGTTGGTTTGGGACTATCCGGTTGGAAATTAAGGAAACGCCATGACTCCACCGATTCAAGATAAAATCATTGACGAAAACTTAAAGTGGGCGCGCATCAACGATGACGTTCTGCGCTCCATGGAAAACCCGCGTCGTGCGTATTGGATAACATTTGCTGTGTGTTTGGCTATGTTCGCCGTTGCGATCGCTGCGGAAATCTACCAGTACCGCACAGGTATGGGGGTAGCGGGATTAAGTAATCCACACATGTGGGATATGTATATCGCGACCTTCGTATTCTGGATCGGCATGAGCCACGCAGGTACTCTACTGTCAGCCATTTTGCACATTATTCATGCGCAATGGCGTAAGCCAATTTACCGGTTCGCCGAAGCGATGACGACCTTTTCGCTTATGACTGCCGGCTTTTTCCCGATGATCCATTTGGGTCGTGTGTGGAACTTCTACTGGGTACTGCCTTACGTCAGCGACCGTGGTATTTGGCCTAACTTCCGTTCACCGTTGGTGTGGGATGCGTTCGCTATTAGTACGTATCTTTCGGCATCGGCGTTGTTCTTGGTTATCGGCCTAATTCCCGACTTGGCTATTGCACGTGATCACACGACGGGTTGGAGACGTAAATTGTATGGCGTGTTGGCATTAGGCTGGCGCGGTGACGACCGTCAATGGCGGAATTTCCGCAAGACCTACATGCTCATGGCGTGCTTCTTGATTCCATTGGCCATTTCGGTTCACTCCATCGTTTCGTCCGACTTTGCGATGTCACTTATGCCTGGCTGGCACGTGACCACCTTCCCGCCGTATTTCGTGGCAGGTGCGTTGTACTCGGGTTGCGCGGCGATCATGACCTTGTTCATTGCATTACGCTATTTCTTCCGCTTTGAAGAATATATGACCCTCAACATTATGGAAAAAACCTGCAAGCTCACGTTTGCAATTGCTATGGTGTGGTCGTATCTGAATTTGATCGAATTCGCAGCTACCTGGTATGGGCACAATGTGTACGACAAAGAGCTGTTGATCGACAAGGCGGTAGGGCCGTATGCGGGACTCTTCTGGTTGATGATCTTCTGCGGTGTTGTTGCGCCATTCGGACTCTGTTTCGAAAAGCTCCGACGCAATATGCCCGCCATGTTAGTGATGTCCGTTGTGCTTCAGATTGGTATGTACGTAGAACGATGGATGATTGTGACGCCGACATTGTCGATGGCGCATAACCCGCACCAATGGCAAACACTGTGGGGTCCCGTTGTTGAGTGGGCCATCGTGTTTGGTAGCTTTGGCTGGTTCGGCTTGCTGTTCTTGGTGTTTGTGAAGTTATTCCCGTCAGTTTCCATGTATGAAGTGAAAGAACTTGCCTTCCACTTGAAAGCGGAAATTGAAGAGGAAGCGCACGCCGCTAAGCACGCTCAAGGTGAGGCTCATGCTCACGGACCTCATGGCAGTTTAGGGGGTGGGGGCGTTCCCGTATCCGCACCGGCTGCACCTCGTTCTGGAAAGGAGGGATCATAAATGGCTAAGCATCAAGTATTGGCTATGTTTAGTGATTTCGATCACGCCATAGCTGCAATTGAAAACATCAAGAGCGGCAAGATGCCGGGTGCGACGATTGAAGACATTACCGTTTTGTCGCCAATCGAGCACCCAGACATTGATAACATTCTGGGAAAGCGCCCTGTCAACGTGCAGAAATTCACGTTTACGGGGGCGTTGTTTGGGATGGCCTTTGCGTTTTTCTTCATCTCTTCGGCGCAAGCCAGTTTTCTTGTTCAGCCGCAGGGTGGAAAACCGGTCATTCCCTTCCCAACAGCTTTTGTACTTATGTATGAACAGTTGATTTTTTGGGGTGTGTGGACGACCGTCATCACGTTCTTGGTCTTGGCCGGAATGATGAAGAAGCGTGGCAATCTGTATAGCGAGAAATTAACAGTCGACCAAATCGGGCTTGGCCTTGAAATTGACGACAGTAAGTTGGAAGGCGTGAAGGAATTCTTCCGTCAACAACAGGCGTTAGAGATTCGAGAAGAGAAGGTACGATGAAGCTAAGAACTGTCGCTCTAGTAATAGCGTCAGTCGCGTTGCCAGGGCAGGCTTTTGCCTTCCCTTGGTCAACCGACATGATGAACCAGCCCAGCATCAAGCCGCAGGAAGGGGTGCCTAAACCCTTTCCTGCGCGCTCGGTTCCTGCGATGGGCATTCCGACCAAAGTCGATAATCGTGATGAAGCGAAAGACTTGAAAAATCCGTTCTCTCCAACCGACGAGAAGTCGTTGAAGAAAGGGCGGACCTACTTCAGGATCATTTGCTCGGCTTGTCACGGTTTGACGGGTAAAGGGGATTCCCCGGTAGGTGAAAAGATGGGTGCGATCGACCTAACATCCGAATACGTTCAGCAGCAGCTGACCGAAGGCTGGGTGTGGGGTACGGTCAGTTTTGGTAGCGCCATTATGCCTGCGTATGGTGTTCCTAAACGGGAGGGCGGCGGATCAAACGATCTTGACCCTGAGGAACGTTGGCACGTGGTGAACTACGTCAAGCATGGTCTCTTGAAAGAGAGTCAAGCTACGGCGCAGGCCGCACCCGCCAAATAATCGGACCAGTTAAAGAGGGTAGGATAAGGTTATGGAAGGGTTTGGTAGCTGGTCAGTCTTGACTGTGGATTTCTTGATTATTCTGTATATCGCTTTAAACGGCGTTACTCTGGCGGCTATTCTCCATTTGGTGAATGGCAAGTGGCGTGAACAGGTGCGGTTCTTGTCCGTGTCCACGTTCGCGCTCATGCCAGTGGCGGGTGTCTTGTTGGTGGTGTTGTTGCTGAACCCTGAGTCGACTTTCCAGTGGATGGCGCCCGGCGCCGGTGGCGAGCACGGCGGCGCAGGGCATCATCTCAACGGTTGGCACAATTATACGTTCTTAGTGATTCGTCAGATCACGGCGTTCGTGACCATGGCAATTCTCTACGGCATGTTCATTAAGTACCAACATTTGGCCACGATTGATAAGTCGTATGCTGTGCAACGTAAGTTTCGCAATATCGCCTTGTTGATCCCGTTTGGCTACGTGTTGTACGCGACGATGATGGCGTGGGATTTCGAAATGACCATGATACCGGGTTGGCATAGTGCGAGTTATGGCGCTTACCACTTTGTAAGTAATTTCCATTTCTTCATCGCGTTCTTCATCATTTTCTTGTTCGTTTTGAAAAAGTCCGGTACTTTGAGCAAAGAACTGCCTGACTATGTGTTCAATTTCGTTGCGCAGATCATGTTAGCGTTTACGATTATTTGGACCTATTTGTTCTTCACGCAGTACTTGATCATGTGGTACGGACGCTTGCCGGAAGAGATCGAGCGTTTCCGTAATATGATGGATAACGGTTTGGGCGTGGTTTGGTTCACGTTCTTGGCGTTGAAGTTCGTGATTCCGCTTTCCTCTTTGGTGTTTGCATTCACCCGTCACACCCCTGCCGCGATGGTGGTGGTTGCGACCGGTATTTGTATAGGCACTTGGTTGGAGCGATACACGTGGATTTCAGGATCGGTCGATCCTGAGTTCTATCATCGCCCAATGACGGCAGCTTTTGATGTGGTTGTGACTGCCATTGTTGCAGTGGTAGCAATCATCGCGATGCGCTGGAGCCTGCGTAAGTACGGCCTAGTGCGGACGTAGACGCGTCTAAAGAAACCACTTTGTGGTATTCTATCCGGGCGAGTGAGGAATCACTCGCCCATTTTTTTTAGGAGATCCTCCGTTAATGTCTGTTATTGCCCCGCGCCGGACAGTGATCACTCTGTATTCTGGCTCGAGCGACGTTCACAGTCATCGGTCTCGGATCGTCTTGGCTGAGAAACGGGTAGTCCACGAAATTCTTGAGGTCAGTCCGGGCAATATGCCTGAAGATCTCATTGATCTCAATCCGTACAACTCCTTACCTACGCTCTTGGATCGCGATTTGGTATTGTATGATTCCCGCGTGATTATGGAATACCTGGATGAACGCTTCCCACATCCGCCGCTCATGCCTGTGGACCCCGTCTCTCGCGCGCGAACGCGGTTGATGTTGTTTCGAATTGAGCGCGATTGGTACAGCTTGTTGCCGATTTTGGAAGCCTCAGAGAGTGCCAAGAAGGAGAAAGCGCGTAAGGAATTGCGTGAGAGCATTACGTCGATAGCGCCTCTCTTTGAGGCAAAGCCATTTTTTATGAGCAGTGAATTTAGTATGGTGGATTGCGTTATTGCCCCCTTGCTATGGCGAACAGCGTTGTGGGGAATCGTTCTCCCGCCTGCCGCTAAGGCGGTGGAAGAATACGCAAAACGGATTTTTGCGCGACCGGCGTTCATTGAGAGTTTGACTCGAAAAGAACGCGCCATGCGCGCTTGAGAGGCGAGTTCGAACCTATGGCAATCGATAATATTTCGATGTCTTCCAGCCGACCCTATCTAATTAGGGCGCTGAATGAATGGATTAATGACAATAATCTAACGCCGCACATGGTCGTTGATGCTACGTGTGCAGGTGTTAACGTGCCACGTCAGTTTGTTGAAAACGGCAAGATTGTGCTCAACATTAGCCCGGGAGCCGTGCGTGACCTTATGCTGGGGAATGACGCAGTCGGTTTCTCGGCCCGTTTCTCCGGGACCTCAATGCGGGTAACCGTGCCGGTGATTGCCGTTGTGGCGCTCTATGCGCGGGAGAATGGTCAGGGGATGGTGTTTGGTCCCGACGGTTCTTCTGACCCCACACCGCCGCCTGCTGGACCTACGAGCAGCGATGAGAAGAAGCCGGAAACCAAGCCGAAATTGAAATTGGTGAAATAAGCGTCATCAAACCTCGGCGCGTTGTCAGAGGCTCAAGGCTTCCCGGCATTGCGCAATGAATTGGGCCGACGTGGCGTTGCTGGTCCGGTGAATGATTTTTGGGGCGCCGTCGCCTGCCGGAATCACCAGGAAAGTTGGGTAGCCAACCACGCCAAAGCTGTCAGCGAGGGCTTGGTTGGCGCCGTTTTCTTCCGGGTTTACTTTCACGGTGATGAAATCACCGAGGAACTGCTGTACTTCCGGTGCGGATAAAACGGTTTCACGCAGTTTTTTGCAGCTTGCGCACCAGTCAGTGTAGAAGAAAACAGCCATAGGCTTGGCGGTCTTAACTTGTTCTCGAACAGCCGTGGTGTAGCCAGCGACCCCGTTTTGCCACGCGTTAAGCGAGGAATCTTGGGCAAACCGGCCCAACTGGGTAACGGCGAACCCCATTCCCATCGCGATTCCCACGATCGCTATCAAGATATTTTTCTTTCGCGTCACGTTTTCCCCCTGACTGTCTTAGTTTGAGCGAGTAAATTCCACTTAGTTGCTTAACATTTTGGCGGTGCATGTCGACATAGAAAGTAACACAGCCCTACCTTATAGGCGGAAAAAAACATGACAGGCTCGCTTAGTTTATTGGTTGGCTCACCCATTCAGTTGGACCGCTTGTTGAAAGGGGGAGAATCGGCGAACGGCACCGTGATCGGTTGCGTGGTTGGAAAAAGCGTTATGGTAAGCTGGCCCACACAGCAAGGCAATCTTATCACCACCGAAGTTGGCGAAGAATTTGTCGCGAAAATTAGCGACGGCGACGCCAATTATGCCTTTCGGACTAGCATAACGCATCTCTGCCAAGAGCCGTTCCCGTACGTTCATCTCGAATATCCAGGCGGCGTCGTGGGCAGCTTGTTGCGGCGCGGGCATCGCGTGCCTGTCGATTTGCCGACCATTCGGCTTTCAGTTCGAGATGGACCTCGAACGCTGGCGGTGACAATGCTAGACGTCAGTCAGAGTGGTGCGCGTCTCGTCGCACCTGAGCGCTTAGGCGACGTCGGTGAAATATTTACCATTGAAATGCGCATCCGGCCAGGCAATGAACGGGTTACCCTACCGTGTAATATCCGTTATGTATTAGCCGGGCCAAGTGGCGTTAAGGGCGAACGCGCGTACTACCATGGTGTTGAATTCAAGGGAATGGACGGCAAGGCTCAGGGTTTCGTCGAACGCCTAATAAATGACGCGCAGACCAAGCAACGTCGCGCCATTTCGTGAATTTACGTACCGGCAGCGCAACATGAAGTCGCATTTGTCCAGCGTCAGACGCGCCCGTGCCAATTATATCTTGCGTCGGCGCAATGGGTGTTTAGTGTTCGCGCAAAATATTGCCTTCAACGAGCCTATTTCTTCCGCCCTAAGATAGCCGCACAAAATCCGTCGGTCTGATGTTGGTTAGGTGAGAGTCGTAACAAGCCTTGTTCAGTGAGGCCCTCTGGAATCTCTATTTTTAACCGGGCAAGTACCGTGCTTGCCGGAATAATCTCGAAATCTGGCCGGTCGTGTAGGAAATTGGCAACGATGTCTTCGTTCTCTTCTCTAAGCAAGCTGCACGTCGCGTAAACCAAGCGTCCTCCAGGCTTAACGAGATTTGCCGCTGCCGCTAAAATACTAATCTGTGTTGCAGTGACACGTTCCAGATCAAAGGGTCGCCATTTGATATCAGGGTTGCGGCGCAATGTGCCTGTGCCCGAGCACGGCGCATCCACTAACACGCGATCCATTTTTTCGGCAAGCTTGGACAACACGGGATCGTGTTCATCGACCATGGGCACCCTGCGTAAATTGTCGAGTCCAGCGCGAATAATTCGCGGCTTTAGATTAGCGAGGCGGGACTCGGAAATGTCGAAGGCGTAAAGTGACCCGGTGTTTTCCATCAGCGCGGACAAGTGCAAACTCTTACCCCCCGCGCCAGCACAGAAATCCGCCACGTGGTCGCGCCGTTTCACTTCCAATAGGAGAGAAATTAGTTGGCTGCCTTCGTCTTGAACTTCGACTAAGCCGTCTTGGAATGTTTGGGTTTGGAAAAGTGGCGCGCGGTCATTTCGGCGTAAGCCAACCGGAGAAAACGGTGTCGGTTCCATGACTACGCCCTCGGCTGCCAGGCGCTCCATAGCGACTTCTCGCGTAGCTTTAATTGTGTTCACGCGCAGATCCAGCGTCGCGGGCCGGTTCAACGACTGCGCCAACGCGGTAGCTTGGGTTTCGCCGTATTGGGACACTAAACGCTCGCCGAGCCAATCAGGCACGCTATTGCGCAATGAGAACGGCAAATCTTTGCGTGAGATCTCGCGCGCCTTCTCGCTGGCGCGCTTGGCAAACTCTTCGAAACCTTTCGCCCCCAAAGTGCGCACTGACCAGCCGCTGCTAGTCATCAAATACGCGGCAACCAACTCGCGTTCGTCCGGCATCGCGCCGCTGTCGCGCACCAGGCTCCATTCTAAGAAGCGGCGGTCACGAATGATGCCATAGACCGTTTCCGCCACAAAGCCGCGATCTCGCTTGCCCATGTTGCGGTGTGCGCGAAAATAAAGCTCCATCTGCTTGTCCGCAGGTAACTTTCCAGAAAAAATAGTGGACAATAACTCTGCGCTTTGGGAAAGCTGTGCGTGATGGATGCGGTCGTTTTAGTTGAAGGTGGTTAAAACAAAATAGGGGCCAAGCGCCGCAATATAGTTGAATATTTGTGAAATAAGGG
>JANOTC010000168.1:0-14240 GCA_031416175.1 Gammaproteobacteria bacterium | reverse complement strand
AATTGGCCAGAAATTTCCCAATCTGCCGGTCATTATTATGACGGCGCATTCGGACCTTGATAGCGCCGTATCGGCTTATCAGGGCGGCGCATTTGAATATTTGCCGAAACCCTTTGATGTAGATGTTGCGGTTGAACTGGTACGCCGTGCTGTAGAACATCGTCGGCGCCAAACAATATCGCCAGAAGCGGTGACACCCGCTGCAGGCCGAACCGAAATCATCGGTGAAGCGCCCGCCATGCAAGAAGTGTTTCGCGCCATTGGCCGTCTTTCTAGTTCGAACATCACGGTGCTCATCACGGGCGAATCAGGTACTGGAAAGGAGCTGGTCGCGAGTGCGCTGCACCGACATAGCCCACGCGCTAACAAACCTTTTATTGCCATCAACACGGCAGCCATACCTAGGGATTTATTGGAGTCCGAACTTTTTGGACACGAACGCGGCGCATTTACCGGCGCCCAAGCATCTCGTCGTGGTCGATTCGAACAAGCCGACGGCGGCACCTTGTTCCTCGATGAAATCGGCGACATGCCGTCTGAGCTGCAAACTCGCCTACTGCGCGTACTCGCGTCCGGCGAATTTTACCGTGTGGGCGGACATGAACCTGTGCGCGTTGACGTCCGCATCGTGGCAGCCACTCACCAAAATCTAGAAAAATTAGTCAAAGAAGGAAAGTTTCGCGAAGACTTATTCCATCGCTTAAATGTTATTCGTGTTCACTTGCCTGCAATGAAAGAACGCAGTGCGGATGTGGGCTTACTCATGCGCCATTATCTCAATGTCGCGGCGAAAGAACTCAACGTAGAAGTCAAAGTTCTGCGCTCAGAAACAGAACAATACTTAACCCGCTACGAATGGCCGGGCAACGTTCGCCAACTCGGCAATGTCTGCCGCTGGCTTACGGTCATGGCGCCGGGACCGGAAATTCACGTCGAAGATTTGCCACCCGAACTCCGCGCATCCCCCCCCGGCGCCCAAGGCGCGGAAGATTGGGAGTCCGCCTTGCGGTGCTGGGCCGACCTCCGCCTTGGGCGCGGCGAGTCGGCGCTCATGGACATCGCGACACCGCAATTCGAACGCACCATGATCGACGTCGCACTCACGCACACCGGCGGCAGGCGGCAGGAAGCGGCACGCCTACTGGGCCTTGGCCGCAACACCTTAACGCGCAAGATTAAAGAACTGGGCATGGAAAGCCAGGTCGCGGTGGAATCGGAAAATGAGGAACCCGTATAGCACGCGGCTTGAAAGACACGCGATTAATGCGCGTTGCGAGAGCCTAATCCTCTCCTTTAAGGTAAAATCGCCCGGATACGACAACTATTCGAGGCCGCCCCGTGAGACTTACCGTCAAAGATTTTCGTGCCTGGGAAAATAAAAGTGTCACCCTCCTCGGCATGTCGGGCGTGGGCAAGACTACGCTTGCCAATATGCTGCGGCGCAGTAATTGGTTTCACTACTCGGGCGATTATCGAATTGGGACCCGCTATCTCGACGAACCGATCCTCGACAATATCAAACAGCAAGTCATGCAAATACCGTTTTTGCGCGATTTATTGCGTTCGGATTCAATTTATATCCGCAACAATCTCAGCGTCGATCACTTAAAACCTGTGTCCGCTTTTCTGGGTAAACTGGGCAATCCGGAGTTCGGCGGCTTAGGCCTTAAAGAATTCAAGCGGCGCCAAGACTTACATCGCGTCGCCGAAATTTCCGCGATGCGCGACGTGCCGGACTTTATCAGCAAGGCACAAGCGATCTATGGCTACCAACATTTCGTTAACGACGCCGGTGGCAGCCTGTGTGAACTCGATGATGAAGACACGTTGCAGACACTCAGTCAGCATTCGCTCATTATTTACATCAAGGCGACGCAAAAAGACGAACAAGAATTGATTCGTCGCGCCGAAGCCGACCCTAAGCCACTTTATTACCGTGAAGCATTTCTCGATTCACAACTTGAATTGTATATGCAAGAAAAAGGCATCGCCTACGTCGCCTTAATTGAACCCAACGATTTCGTGCGTTGGATGTTTCCACGCTTATTTTACTCGCGTATCCCGCGCTACGAATCCATTGCTTCACGTTATGGATACACCGTCACCACGACAGAACTTGCGCGCGTTAGCAACGAAGCGGAATTCATCGCGCTAATAGAAGTCATGTTGGGACAACAAAATCAATGACACCCGCGTCTGTACTAAAAGAGTAACTGAGCCATGCCACTCGTTGCACATTCAAATTTGCCCGCGTTCGACCGACTGCGCCAAGAAGGCGCAACGGTCATTGGACCTGATCGGGCGAAGCACCAAGACATTCGCGAACTGCATATCGGCTTGCTGAATATGATGCCCGATGCTGCCTTAGCCGCGACCGAACGTCAATTTTTCCGCCTGGTCGGTGAGAGCAACCAAATCGCCCAATTCTACGTACACCCCTTTACCCTCAATGAACTCAATCGCGGACCCGAAGGCGCCCGCCACATTGCGGAGCATTACGAATCTTTTGAACAATTAAAGAAAGACGGCCTGGATGCGCTCATTATCACCGGCGCGAATGTCACCCAACCCGATTTGTCCGCCGAGCCTTTTTGGGAGCCGTTAATCGAAGTCATCGACTGGGCGTACGCCAATGTGGCGTCGACGATTTGTTCCTGCCTCGCCACCCATGCAGTACTCCAATTTCGCTATGGCCAAAAGCGCCAACGATTGTCCAAGAAGTGCTGGGGCGTTTATTCGCACCGCGTGGTTGATCGAAAACACCCTTTTGCACTGGATGTGAATACACGCTTTGATGTCCCGCATTCACGCTATAACGAAATCACTCGCGCACAATTCGAAGCGGCGGGCATTCACGTACTGGTTGAAAGTGCCGAAGCCGGTGTGCACTTGGCGGTTAGCGAAGATTTATTTCGCATCGTCTTCTTCCAAGGACATCCGGAATACGACATGATCAGTCTACTCAAAGAATATAAGCGAGAAATTGGCGCATTCACGCGCGGCCTCCGCCCCGATTACCCGCCGCTTCCGCAAAATTATTTTTCACAACGCAACCAAGCTGTGTTGGAAGAACATCGAGAACGTGTGCTGACCGCAATTAAGCAGGGTGAAATCGCGCCAGAATTTCCCGAGACACTGATTCTCCCGCAGCTTGATAACACGTGGCATGACAGCGCAGAAGCGGTCATTAATAATTGGCTCGGCAAAGTGTATGAAGTCACTAACAATGATCGGCGACTGCAATTCATGAATAGTGTCGACGCCAAAGACCCGCTAGGATTGAAAATCAGTACAAATCCACGTTAAGAGATGTAATTGAGAGTGCAATCTTTCCTCGCCTCTGCTAGATTCATAGGGTGGGAAGCGTGGCACGCTGGATCGTCCGCGTTTAGCAGTTTAATTCAGGCGTAAGTTGGCTACGGTAAGTTGGCTATCCATGTAGGAACGCAGCGAAGAATCGTTGCAATTGCTGGGTAGTCCAGTTTTGGTTGCGAATGCGAACGCCTGATAAAGTGTCTGACGCTAGCTGAAATAATGGAAAAATCGACTAAAACTGAGGGGGTTCAATGAATAAGATCAGTGGGTTGCGCAGACTTGGGATGATAGCGGCTGTCGTTGTCAGTGGGTTTACGGGCGTCGCGTCGGCGGCGGAGTTGTTTAGGGAGGATTTTAACCAACCTACAGAAGCCGAAGCTTACGATTCCTATGGTTTTGGCAATTGCAATATTCAGGGCTTACCAATTAATTCAACAGATCCTTTTTGGCGCCACGAGTCTCTCCGTTTTCATCCTAGATTAATTGATAATGCGCTTAGTATAAAAGATGGCAAGCTTGCAATATCCTCCAATGATACGGGGGGCACTGGCATCACAAGTAGGCTTGACAGCCGCTTCGACTTCCTCAGCCCTGGAAACAAGCGAAAATTTGTCGTTAAGGACATTAAGGTCGCGGGCGCAGGCGAGGACCCCAATGGAAAAATGTTCCGATTCATCATCTCCTCGCACCAGTGTGGCTCGATCGCTAATCCGCACATAGAAATTACCGCTTACGCAAATGGCCAATTTAACGTTTCGATAGGCAAGCCGGACGCAACACGAGTAATCAGGAGCAATCCTGTCATAGACATGGATTACTCACTACCGATGGCTGCCGATCAAGTTGAGCTAACGCTGGACAATACTAGCTACGAATTGTCTTTCGTCTTTAACGTACTTGCGAGTGGTATTCGGCCTGCCTACCAGGGAGCTTTTAGCTATCGGGGCCCACATGGTTTGGACCGAGCACTTTGGTCCGCCAATTGGGATCCATTGCCGGTCGGCTACCCGTCCTCCGTTAGCTTCTATGCAGCAGCGATGTCGACAAGCTATCCAATGACCGACGTAACCATAGAATCCTTCTCAGTTACCGACGGCGCTCCATAGGCTTCTTTGGGGCAGAATAGGAGTCAGCACCATGACATTCCTAACATGCCCCAACCTGAAAAACGCGCTAGAATCCCACTCGCAGGGTGGGCTTCTAGCGCGTAGTCCCAAGATGCGCCAAGTCACCCCTCCAACACGCTTTATGACCACGCTATTCGCCCTGGGCCTCACCCTATTTACAACCCCATCGGCCCTAGCCTTCGATGTCGCTACCTATCGTGAACTCGCCATGGTCGGCGTTCGACAAATGTCCACGGGCGTTGCTGGGGACATTGACGAGCTGATGGCGCTGAACGAACAGCTTATGGTGCTAGGATTGGAGGGTGGGGTGGATTACCTCGTTGAGAACCCTGACGACAGCACCCCGCTCCAACTCACTATTTTGAACGCCGAGCAAATGAAGTCGATGAGCTTGGCGACCATCGAAGAACAATGGCAAAAAGGTAAATTCCTGGCTAAAAAGGGAATTGATCAAGGCGCACTCGATCACTTTGGGCCAATAAAAACCCTCATGGACGCTATCATCCAACCTGCCTACGGCTATTTGTGCGTAAAAGAATATAAACGAACAGGTAATGCCGAATTGCTCTCTATCGCGAGCACCAAATTGTTGGAAATTAGCGAACGAATCACACTCTTTGCTGATGACGAAGACCAGACAGCAGACGCTCAGTAAGCACTTCGAACGAACTTCCTAAATACGTCTTTATTGCCTTACCTTTTCATTCCAACCTTCATGCTATAGTTAGCCCTTCACGTAGTGGCTGGCGGTTTTATGCGTTTGTTTATCCTTTTGGCGTTGCTCGCACTGTTAGGCGCGTGCGATAAGAATACGCCGTTGATCCAAGCTGCCATTGATGGCGAGGCGAAACAAATCGAGGCTCTCTTAAAGACGGGTGTTTCGGTTGACGAACCCAATAGGTACGGCTGGACCGCACTGATGCATGCGGCGCGTGGCGGGAATATTGACACTGTTCGACTATTACTGGACAAAGGGGCAGACGTTAACGCGCATGATACTAAGGGCTGGACGCCACTCATTTGGGCAGCGCAGAAAGGCCATACTGAAACCTGCGAGTTGTTGCTGAATCGCGGCGCAACAATCAACGCGCGCGCAGAAGAAGGCTTCACCGCCTTGTTATGGGCGGTTCTTCGCAACAAGAAGGACGTAACGCGCTTGCTGATCAAACGCGGGGCGAATTTGAACGCGCAGACGACTGATGGACGAACTCCCTTAATGATTGCAGTATCAGAAGACTTCTCAGAAATTATGCACGACTTGCAGGCGGCCGGCGCGCGGCCATAACGAACAGGGCACGAAGAGGGCAGCGATGAAGAGTTTGGTTAAATGGCTAGGCGTATTATCTGCGGTCACGAGTATAGCCGTGGTACTTTTATCATGTACCACAACAACTATCCCGCCTGGGTCAACAGGCAAAGCAGCCGATTACACAGTCATCGGCGCGCAAAGTGTCTACGAAAAACGGGACAACCGCGTGTACATTGATAAGCCCAATCTCGTTTCTATTGAAGACGACGGTCTGCACGACCCGAGCAACGACGCCATCAAAACCTTACAGAACCCCGTCGTCGCCATGAAAGACTTTCCGTTCGACCGGCGCGGCGGGGTTAATTGGGTGCAGGCGATAGATCAAGGTGTTGTTGCCCCACGCACGTCGCTCCAGGGCGACCAAGAAATGAACATGATGGACATGGACATTTATCTTAAAAACACGGGTGAAATGCCCTGGGTTCGCTTTCCACATTTGGCGCACACGCGCTGGTTAGATTGCTCCAATTGTCATCCCGCAATATTCTTACCGCAACGAGGCGCCAACAAGATCGGTATGGATGCGATTATTTCGGGACAATATTGTGGTCGCTGCCATGACAAAGTCGCCTTCCCTCTTTGGACTTGTGAACGCTGCCATAGTGTTCCGCACGAGAAGTCACCGCCAGCGTGGTGGCGCTCAACGGATGGGCCGCTGCCCGCCACGGAAGCAATACAACTTAAAGAAATGCCAGTAGAGTGATTGTAAGATTAATAAGTGTTGGCGTTCAGAGGCATTATGCGCTGGAATACAGCATGAACACCGAAACCAAGCAATGAGAAAAGGGCCGTCACACGCACATTTAATCTCGGATAATCAACCGGATACTCCTTCAAAAATCCCGGCAGGCTAGAATATCGGCCTAGCTGCTATTGCATTGCGTCCTCATTTGTGGAAGAATGCGCGGCTGCACTTCGATACAAACGGGGTGCGCGGTGTCCGACCTTAGGGCGACACCACTAAGAGCATCGTACCCCAGTCTTGGCCCTATTTTATTGGGCAGTTTTGCACTCGTTGCATTCCGTCTGTTGGTCGATGTTTTGGCCAACTTTTCTGACGGAGCCGCTTCTTTTGGAAGCGGGGTAATCTATGACTATGACCTTCGAGGCCTTAGGCCTTTCTGCGCCCTTACTACGTGCACTGACTGATCTTGGCTACACGGCACCTACGCCCGTGCAAGTTAAAGCTGTGCCCGCCGCCCTAGCCGGTGGCGATTGGATGGTGAGCAGCCAAACCGGTAGCGGCAAGACCGCTGCATTTTTGCTCCCCATGCTTAACCCAATCGTCGAAGCGGACGCAGTCGAACCACGCGGCCGCTTTGTAGCTGGCCCTCAAATATTAGTGCTCTGCCCAACACGCGAACTTGCACAACAAGTTTCTGCCGAGGCGATCAAAATTTTGCGTTATTCCCGCGGTGTGCGCGTTGCCACCGTCGTCGGCGGCATGCCCTTCGGTAAGCAAGTTGCGCAATTGAAGGGCGCCAACTTGGTTGTTGCTACGCCGGGCCGATTGCTTGACTTAGCCAGCCGCCGCCAATTGCGGCTCGACACCGTTGAGCGCATGGTCGTTGACGAAGCGGACCGCATGTTAGATCTCGGTTTTGCCGAAGATCTTGAAGCGATCCATCGCCATTGCGAAGGCCGCAAGCAAACCATGATGTTTTCCGCGACGTTCGCGCCGCGAATCATGGAATTGGCTGCGCGTGTCATGCGTCAACCGGGTCGCCTTGAACTGGCTACCGCGCAAGATGTACACAGCGACATTTCGCAAAAACTGCATTGGGCTGACAATTTGGGCCACAAAAAGCGTTTGCTGACCCATTGGTTGCAAATTCCGGAAATGGGCCAAGCGCTCGTCTTCGCAAGCACGCAAATTGACACCGAATCTTTGGCAGATGAATTGGCTGCGCAAGGCCATTCCGTCGCCGCTTTACACGGCGCGATGCCACAAAACATCCGAAATCGTCGCTTGAAGAGTTTACGTGACGGCGAAATCAAGATCCTGGTCGCAACCGATGTAGCGGCGCGCGGAATCGACGTCCCAACGATTAGTCACGTGATTAACTTCGGCTTGCCGATGAAGGCAGAAGATTACGTCCATCGCATTGGTCGTACCGGCCGCGCGGGCCGTACCGGCACGGCGATCACCTTGGCTGATTTCCGTGATCGCTCTAAGATTCATGCGATTGAACGCTTTACCCAGCAAACATTGGCGGTAACGGTCATTCCTGGTCTGGAACCGTCGCAAACGAATCGCAGCTCCCCTCGCCCATCGGGCGGTGGTTACCGCGCCGAAGGTGGCGGCTATCGCTCCGATCGCGGTGGTCGTCCAGCGGGTGGTGGCGGCGGCTATCGTTCGGAAGGTGCACCACGCCCTGCAGGCGGCGGTTATCGTACAGAAAGCACTCCCCGCACAGCCGGTGGTGGCTATCGCTCGGAAGGCGCGCCACGCCCAGCTAGCGGCGGCTATCGCTCGGAAGGCAGCGGTCGTCCAGCGGGTGGCGGTTATCGTTCAGAGGGCGCTGGCCGTCCGGCTGGCGACAACTTCCGCTCTGATAGCGCGCCTCGGCCTACCGGCGGCTATCAAGGCCGCCCCGAACAGGGTCGTCGTGATGGCACATTAAGTCGCGGTCCCCGTGAAGGCGGCTATGCCAATGGCAACGCCGACCGTCGCCCTTCGACCTATGGCGACAAGCCTGCTGCCGCAGCCGCACCACGTGGCGAATGGCAGAGCCGACGTCGTGAACCCGAAGCGCAGGAATAAAACTGCCGCGTTCACACAATACGGTTAGATTTGTTTAAGTTTAGGATGGGCACGGAAACGTGCCCATTTTTTTGCCGATCAGATTTAGTTACGCCGCCGTTTTATCCATTCGCAATCAGCCGCGTGGAGAATCATGGCAAATTCATCACCGCCCAAGCGCGCCACCGTACCCTATCTAGAGAGTGCCGCACTCAGCTTTTGCGCCGCTTCGCACAAGACGTGATCTTCTACCTGCTGACCTTGTATGTCATTCACCTCTTTGAATGCGATAATCCTCATGGATCGCCAGATTGTCGTCACACATGAGGATGCGTGACTTCTTGTCCATGTTACCCGGCCTCGACGGATCTGAACCGCACCGTACATGCGTGAAAGTTCTTGACCAACCTGACGATAACCTTGCGTTAGTCAGTCAGGTGAGTCGTTACCTTGCGCAATCGTATACAATCCAGGTCAAAATCCAAGATCCTATCTGCGCTATTACTGGCTTTCGTTTTTTCTGCGAACACGGTTTACGGCGGTGACACCTTAGTCTTAGGTGTTTTCCCCCGCTACAGTGCAACGGTTGTTCATTCCGGCTTTGAACCCATAGCGCGCCATTTATCAGCGGAACTTGGCCGCAAGGTGATCTTGACCACCGCCAAGGACCAAGAGACGTTTTGGGAAAATCTGGTCGCTGGACAATACGATATCGTCCACTACAATCCGCTCAATTACATTGAAAGCCATACTAAGTATGGCTTCGATGTAGTTGCCATGAATGAAGAGGAAAATAAGAGCACGGTTTCCGGCGCGTTGTTGGTGAGGCGCGATTCCAGTATTGGTCGGGTGGAAGAATTGCGCGGCAAAACCATCTTATTTGGTGGCGGTCCCAAAGCGATGGTGTCCTATTGGGCTAATGTCGCCACGCTCAAACGCGCTGGCCTCAACAAGGGAGATTACGTAGAGGAATTCGCCAAAACGCCCACCAACGCCGTTTTAGGCGTTTACTATCGCCGCACTGAAGTCGCAGGGGCGGCTTCGTCCTGGGCCACCTGGCCCGCCGTGGCGGGTGCGATTGACGTGTCGGAATTGCGCGTCCTCGCCGAAGGGGAGCCTTTGCCACTGCACCCCTGGGCCGTGCGGAGTAGTCTTGGAACACCGTTGATAAAACAAATACAAACGGCCCTACTTAAGCTAAACCTCGACAGCAACGGCAAGAATATATTGAAAAAAGCCAATCTGACCGGAATTCGAATTGCAACGGACGCGGACTACGATGCTTGCCGTCGGCTGATCAAGGAAGTGGGGGCTATTCCGCATTAACTGCGCCGATATTTTCAGTGGTCGCTTGCTTGATCAAATCCCCAGTCCCTACAATACCGGCTTTGCATCCTTCGCCAATTTGGGACCGCTATGACCGTCAGAACTCGCTTTGCTCCCAGCCCCACGGGTTATTTACATGTTGGTGGCGCCCGAACCGCGCTGTTTTCCTGGCTACACGCGCGTAAACACGGCGGTCAATTCATTCTGCGCATCGAAGACACAGACTTAGAGCGTTCGACACCCGAAGCCGTGAACGCGATTTTGGAAGGCATGGCATGGCTAGGTTTGGAATATGACGAAGGCCCGTTTTATCAAACCCATCATTTCGATCGGTATCGTGCCGTAGCGAAGCAGATGCTAGACGATGGCCACGCTTATCACTGTTATTGCAGCAAAGACGAACTGGAACGGATGCGCGAGGAGCAGATGGCGCGCAAGGAAAAGCCGCGTTATGACGGTCGTTGCCGCGATATGAAAACGCCGCCACCGCCTGGCGTGGCACCCGTCGTGCGCTTTCGAAATCCGCAAGACGGGGAAGTCGTCGTCGACGATCTGGTGCGCGGACGTGTTGTATTTCAAAATCAGGAATTGGACGACTTGATCATCGTCCGTTCGGACGGCACGCCAACCTACAATTTTACAGTGGTGGTTGACGACATCGACATGAAAATCACGTCAGTCATTCGCGGTGACGATCACCTCAATAATACGCCCCGACAAATGAATATTATGCGTGTGCTGGGTTGGACGCCGCCGACGTATGCGCACTTGCCCATGATTTTAGGTTCGGATGGGGCGAAGCTCTCCAAACGTCATGGTGCTGTGAGTGTGATGCAGTACCACGAAGACGGGTTTTTACCAGAAGCGTTATTGAATTATTTGGTGCGCCTGGGTTGGTCACACGGCGATGACGAGGTGTTTAGCATTGATCAGATGATTCAATTGTTTGACGTCGACCACGTCAACAAATCCGCCTCGGCCTTCAATAATGAAAAGCTGCTGTGGTTGAATCAGCATTACATAAAGAACCAAGATCCGGCGCGCATTGCACACTATTTGAGCCACCAAATGGCGAAGCTGGGCATTGACCCGACCACCGGCCCGCGCTTGATTGACGTGATTGTGGCGCAACGTGAACGCGCTAAAACCTTGGTGGAAATGGCGCAAAATAGCCAATTCTTCTACCGTGAATTCGAAAACTACGACGCCGTGGCCGCCCAAAAAAATCTGACTAAAGAATCGGAAACGGGTTTGACTGATTTACGCGACTTTATCGCCGCGATGACGACGTGGAGCGCGGAAGCTATTCACCACGGCCTCACTCAGGTGGCAGAAAAACACGGACAGAAATTAGGCAAAGTGGCACAGCCGTTTCGTGTCGCAATTACCGGCGGCACAGTCTCGCCACCGATTGATGTGACGGCCTGTTTAATCGGCCGGGAACGCGTCATTGCGCGCTTAAACCGGGCCATCGCGCTGATTGGTGGAAAAGGTACTTGACTGTGTCGCGCGACCTCCTTAGAATGCGCGTCTTCGTTGGGGCTATAGCTCAGCTGGGAGAGCGCTTGCATGGCATGCAAGAGGTCGCCGGTTCGATCCCGGCTAGCTCCACCATAACGAAGGTTGAAGTGAAAGTTTACTGCGTCCCCATCGTCTAGAGGCCTAGGACACTGCCCTTTCACGGCGGCGACCGGGGTTCGAATCCCCGTGGGGACGCCACTATTAAGCAAAAAAGGCTGCAGCAATGCAGCCTTTTTTCATTTCCGCCGCGCAGTTTGCTTTAACGCGCTTCGGCGAGTTGTCTTGTCGGCGGTGTCCGCCTCGGACATTGCTTCATTCATTCCCTGGAAAAAACACGGGCGCGAAACCGCCGCCGGGTGTCCGAAAGTTCGTTGTCTGCCCCTGATAAAGACGCGCGGCAAGCATGAGCACCTGGCCGTTATAAACATAATTGCGCACGTCATACCGCAGCACCACGTTCTCGCCATTTATTTGCATAGCATGCTCTGCTGGTGGCGCCCACGCTTGCGCAACATACAGGTTAGTGCGGATGTCTTCCCATACGCGTTTGGTTAATTTGTCTCCACGATATACCGCCTTCCCACCATAGCCGGCCAGCGGCTTAAAGAATAAATGGCGGCGCTCGCTCCATAGTAGATCGGCGTTCTCCTGCGTTACGCGCCGTATCGGTAACAGGCATTTTGACAGCGCCGATAACGCTCTCTCGCTTGCCCCCCATTCACGCAATTGTTTTTCATCGCCGAATACAACGAGATTTTCTTTATCAGCCAACACAGCATGGGCGCGCGGATGCGGGGTAAAAAGCGCTTCATTCGCGATATAAGCGTCACGCAATGCGGTATGCTCCAGCTTTTCGAAGTAGAAATCCGTCAGCCGGTTGTAGACGAGATCAATGGGTAAATCGCCAAAAAAGAGCGCGCCATTTTTGCGCGTCAATGTAGAGGGGTCGGTAATCACAGCGTCGATACCGTAACCCATTAATAGGTTTTTGCATAACACGAATTCGGGATACAAGAATTGTGTTTCTGGGCTTTCGTCGATTATTGCAATGCGTCGAAGTGGCGTATTGCCCCGCTCTAGTTTCCACTCTGTGCGAAACATATCGACAATTGCACTGGCAACCTCCGTGGCTGAGATATCCCCGCACGATGGAGCACGACCCGTATTCCGCGCTACCGCCGACAATATCAAGGGCAGCGCGGCAAAAGCACCGCCTGCGTTCGTGTTTATTTCAATAAGGCGCGGACCCTCCGCCGTGAGATGAAAGTCATAGCCAAAAAATACGCCGCGGGCCAAGCGCGGGATGGTGGCGATAGTCGGCGCCTGCTCCAAAATGCGCGCCAGGTAGCCAGGTAGACGGGCAACTTCCTCGACGGCCAGAATAAAGTCTCGCATTGCCTGCGCGTTAGCCGTCGAAATTTCTATGCAGGTGTCCGCCCATAACCCTGGCCTTTCGCTGCGTAAACTCGCCAATGCCTCGGCATGCGGATATGAAACCATGTTCGGCTTTGCTCTCCAAGAAAATCTGTTCAGCTCGATTCTACCGTATAGGTTCTTGTCAGACATGCCCTGGGTGTGTATCTTTCTTGGATCGGAACCGCCTGTGCGCCTCGGCGCTAAGGGGGTCTGAAACATGAGGCAGTGACGGGCGAGAAGTAAAAATAGTCAGTGTTTCCAGGACATGCTGCTTCTGGGCCCTTGTGCTAATGCATTTTTCCAACGGGAGGTAGTATGTCAAAGCAAGTATTTCTAAAGGGTATCATGCCGATTGCCATGGGCACGATCTTAATGGCCGGTTGCGCGACCGATGGCGGCGCGCCTGCCCAATCCGCAAAAGCACCCTTCTCCGAAACGGGTGTCGCCCAACCTTTGGCACCGAGCGCGCCAGTTGCCGAAGTGGCGTCGTCCAACGCGGCCCAGCCACACGTGGCGGCAGCGAACAAGGAAGCAGAAAAAGCGGCCGCCGCAGCAGCTGAAAACGGCACCGTTCCACACGTTGTTGGTAAGTTGAACAAGAATAAACACACCTTGTATTGGCGTGATAAGGGGACTTATTCGTTCTACGTCGGCAGCGTGGTCCGGGCAGAATTTAACCCAGGCACGGGCCTCACTGTAACGCCAGACAACGAAGAAGCAGGCTATGAATGCAATTACAAAGCGGATGGCGCGCTGGACACCAAGGGCGCTGATGCTGGCGGCTCGGTAAAGCTAAAAGACCAATGCAAAGCCTTGATGTTTACGCTGGAAGAACAACTCGGGGACTAAGCTGAAGTCAATTTAGTGCGCAAGGTGGGCGGGACCAAACACTTGGCCCCGCCTATTTTAGATTGAAATGCGATTCAAAACGCGACGTGAGTGCCGACACTCCAAAAGTTAACATCACTGTCCACCGTCGCAAATTCCGCTTCGATCACCGCCTGGCTTTTACCAAACAACGGTAGCGATGCGCCCACACCTAAGCCCACCGCGGGTGTAAATTTGTAGGATGATTTGTCACCCACAATCGAACTCGTTCGCTTGACGCCTTCATACAAGAAGCCGCCTTTTCCCTTGAGATAAAGAATGTCCGTGAGTGGAAAACGATAAACACCGTACGTCCCCAAGGTCCAAATGCTGTAATCGCCCGACTCACCTTCGAATTTATACTTTCCACCTATTAGACCCAAATTAAGTTCGGCTTCGGCGCTGATACGCGGCGTGAGACCATAGCCGTATACAAAACCGGCAGCAAACAAAGGATCAGCTTTGTTCAGGTCGATGGCCATCGCGCCAAACTTGGCTAACGCGTATTGATCGCCTTTGTCGGCGTGGGCAGCACACATTATCGAAAAGGCAAGCATGAGAAAACAAGCACCTAATTTCATTTCCATTCCTTTTCGCGGAGTTACCAATTTTTCTT
>JANOTC010000167.1:0-2626 GCA_031416175.1 Gammaproteobacteria bacterium | reverse complement strand
AGGTGCAGCCACAACACGTGGGCTTGAATAAACGGGCGACCCCAAAGTGGGTTCACTACCGTCGACGGTAAAATGAATAGCCGTGCAACCGTTGCAAGTTAGAGCCACGGTTTGCGACGTTATAAACGTGCCGCCTGCTGGACTTGCTAGGGTGACCGGTGCAGGCACCGGATCGTCGACGCCAGGCGCCGGAATTAAATTCACCGTGACCTCAGCAGCAAACGAAGGCGCCGCCGCCGACACCGCTTTAATTCGCACCACGGAATTGGCTGGAACTGACGCAGGCGGCGTGTAAAGGCCGTCTACGGAGACCGTACCGAGAACCGCGTTGCCGCGCGGTATGTCATTCACGTACCAATTAACCGCCTTGTTAACAAGGCCGTCAATAGCCACCTTAACGTCCGTTGCGTTTCCTTCGCCGACAAGTATTTGAATAGGCGCAGCCGGATCGGCTGGGCCACTTTGCGGACCTTGCAATGCCGAACTCACCGACAGTGCCAGCTTAATTTTCGAAAGAAGCGAAATCGCCACATCGCGCGTTTCGCCGGGCGCTAAGGTGTGTACCGTTTCACTACCTTCATAAAGCAATTCCTGACCGGCTTTAGCTGTGCCAACAACCGTATAACTGCGACTCGGCGCCAATAAAAACTGGAGTTTCGTTCCCGGCACAAATACGCGCTCTTGCGCTTCAGCGCCACCCGTCGTTTCGGTGACACGAAAGCGAATTTCAGTCACTTCAGATGGAATCGCTGGCGCCACTCCCTCCCCCGTGCGCGCAGCCGGCTTCATATGTGGCATGTTGATCACCAACATGGCCTGATCTTGACTCAGCGGCGCGCTCTCCATTCCGCAAGCGGACAGGAAGAATGCGAATAAAACGACGCAAATACGACCGAAAAATGGCAAGCACGACACGGCGTCAAAAAAACGTTTATTGTGAGTTAACGCACGCATCTTAGAACTCCATCCGATAGCCGACGGTGACATCCGTCTCCGTGTGGTCACGCAGCAAAAATACGTTTGATAACCGTGCGAAAGCAACCCGACCGCCCGGCACCAACACCTGAGCGTCAAGTGTGAAAATATAGAAATCAGTATCTTGGTTACGCGTCACAAAACCAAATTGCGTCACAGTCGTGTCGCCGACGAGGCTCGCTTTCAATTCTTGGCCGTCTCTGCGTAATTCGTGTACCCATGTCAGCCCGACTTGCGGCACCACGACATCAGATTTAAACGAAAACGCGCGTGATAAACTCACATTCGCATGAGTGGTGAAGCTCGATATTTTTTGGCCCGCTACGTTTAAATTTAGATCACCTGCATCACGCTCCGTATAACTGTCAATGGCGGAATCGGCATACACCAGATTCGCCGACACTGACAAATTCGCGTTATAGGGCAGGTAAAATTCGGAGCCGGTACCCACGCTCGCGCTCGTTTGCGCGTTTTCGGTCTCACCTTTGGCGCTCGCGACGAAACTTTCGGTACCAAGCGTATATTGAACTTTTCGGATTAAATTGAGCTGCTGATTACCGCGACCCAACGTACCGTCAATATACCAAGCATCTGTTAGGAAGTGGCTACCATAGAGCATTAGCGAATATTGCGTGGCTCTGAGTTCACTGCCTTCGTCATCGAGCGTTGCCCACTGGTTATTGTACTGCGGCGCAACGCCCAGGAACGTCCGCAAACCAAGGCGATAGTCGACGCCAACAGAGACGCCATGACCGCTATTCTGATAACCCGCTTCTGTCGCGGCTTCACGCTGCTCGGCCGATGAAAAATTACCATTTACGAAGCCACTGAGACGCTGCGAGAAAAGACCGTTGTCCGCTGTTGACGCTGAGTTAGCGCGAAAAATCGACTTGGAAAACCACGGCTCGCGGGGCAAAAACGATAATCCATTCAACTTCGAGTCATTGCGGCTACCGCGTCGCAACGAGGCCAGGCGTGCTGCAACGTCGCCGCTAAATCGGATGGCGGGCGCATGCGACACAAGAAGCGCTGGCGCGGTATTCACTTTGGGCGAAATTTCTTTGAGCAGCGTTGCCATCTGTTCGGGCGACGCCCCTACAGACGTGCGAAACGTGCACACAGCACGCAATGTAGGCGCTGCATTTTCGACAGTTTGTAAAACCGTTGGACAAAGCTGCGTTAACGCCGCATCAACAGCGCTCTCAGGCGTATTCTGAGGAACGCTAAATCCTATAGAAAAATCCAGACTATCGGCCGCAGGCGCCGCGATTGACACACCGACGAGGCCGACAACAAACAGATATCGGGAATATTTACGTAGGCCGACTGAAACTTCCACCTGGCTCGTGCTCCAAGCTTTCAAGATTGTTAATTTTGCCCCATGACTGAGGGGTATTTTATTAGTGCTTTTACATTAAGGGAAACTAATTCGGCGGAAACGACGAAGTATTTTTATTCACGGACAATCTTAAAGACAAGCGAAACCCTGCGGGTACCCACACGTCAAAGTTGAACGTCCTTGCTATTCCGTTACGGCAGAAACTATTGCAGGCAATACTAGACTTAGCCAGGCGCTCTGCAGCGCCCACTATATAAAGCCGTGTTCTTATGCCTTGGCTCGATGCAAGGACCGATTCAATGTCGCCGCTAG
>JANOTC010000166.1:0-3551 GCA_031416175.1 Gammaproteobacteria bacterium | reverse complement strand
ATGATGTCGGCGGCAATGGAAACGGCGAGGGCCAAGCTGCCGGGTTCGGCGCGGCCCGTGCCAGCAAGGTCTAAGGCGGTGCCGTGATCGACGGATGTGCGTACGATGGGGAGACCTAAGGTGATATTGATGGCATTGCCGAAGCCTACATACTTAAGGACGGGCAAGCCTTGGTCGTGATACATGGCCAGTACGGCGTCAGCGCCGCTGAGATTCTTCGGCGTAAATAACGTGTCGGCGGGCAAGGGGCCGGTGAGGCGCATGCCCTCGGCACGCAGCTGTGTGAGTACCGGCTCAATAACTTCGATTTCTTCACGCCCTAAATGGCCGCCTTCACCGGCGTGTGGATTGAGGCCACACACGAGGATGTGGGGCGCCTTCAAACCGAACTGCGACATCAAGTCGTGATGCAATATCTGCAACACTTTTCTTAGTCGCGCCTGGGTGATGAGCGGGGCAATGTGAGTCACTGGCACATGGGTTGTCACCAAGGCCACGCGCAGGCCGGGTGTGGCGAGCATCATCACGGGTAGCTCGGTCTGAGTGAGTTCGGCCAAGAACTCGGTGTGGCCGGGAAACACATAGCCAGCGTCATTAATAATGCTTTTCTGCACCGGGCCGGTGGTGAGGGCGTCAAAGTGATTGTGTTGGATGTGCGTCACGGCCGTGCGCAATGTGGCTAACACATAATCTGCATTGCGCACATTCAGTTGGCCGCATTGTGCGGGGGTGGCCAGCGGCACGGGGAGCACCAACAAGCGTCCGCTACGTTGGGCCGTTGCTGGCTCATCAGCGTGCCATTCCACTAGCTCGACTTTCAGGCCAAGCCGCTCTGCGCGTTCACGCAACAATTGCGGGTCGGCCACGGCCACCAGGTGGGCGGCGAAGTCTTGCTGCGCGAGCATCAAGGTGATGTCTGGGCCTATACCCGCCGGTTCACCCGGTGTGATCGCAATACGAGGCAGATGCACGGTGTTATTCGTCTAACTTAAGTTCAACATACGCCTCGTCACGCAATTGTCGTAACCAAAGCTCGGATTGCTCGTCGATCTTGCGATCTCGCAAAAATTCACGCGCTTCGTTGCGGGCAAATTCTTCGCTATTGTCGAGTTGGCGGCGCTCTAACACTTGTACGATATGCCAGCCAAATGGCGTTTGGAACGGTTCGCTGATGACATTGGGTTTGAGTGCCGACATGACACCTTCGAACTGCGGAACAAGGTCGCCGGGGCTGACCCAGTCTAAGTCGCCGCCGTTGGTGGCGGTGTTGCGATCTTCGCTTTGGGAACGTGCGAGTTCGGCGAAGTCTGCGCCGCCTTCGATGCGGTCACGCAGTTGCTGTAAGCGCGTGGTGATGTCGACTTCCGTGGCTAATTCGCTTGTCCGCAAGAGAATGTGGCGTGCCTTCGTTTGGGTTACGATATGTTGTTCGCCTGCGCGCTTTTCTAACAGCTTAACAATATGAAAGCCACTTGGGCTGCGAATGAGGGGGCTGATTTCGCCCGGTTTCATGCGCAGCAATGACGCAGCGAAGAGCGTGGGGAGCTGGCCGGATTTACGCCAGCCTAAATCGCCACCTTCAAGGGCGTGCTGGCCGTCGGAAGCACTGATGGCGGTCTGTTTGAAGTCTGCGCCTTTCTGCAGTTCGGCGAGAAGGGTTTCTGCTTTCAGCTTTACCTTGTCGATGATTTCCGTCGTGGCCGCTTCGGGCACGCCGATTAAGATGTGTGCGACGCGGAATTCGTCATTCACGTTGCCCTGTGCGGCCTGTGTCGCTAAGTAGTTCGCAATTTCTTGGTCGGTGATGCTAATTCGGTTAGTGACTTCGCGTTGGCGCAAGCGGGCAATAATCATTTCACCGCGCACGTCTTCTCGAAACTGTGCGAATTCATAGCCGTCTTTTTCCAATGCATTGCGGAATTCGTCGATGGGCAATTTGTTTTGTGAGGCGATGTTATTAATGGCGTTGTTTAACGCGTTGTCATCAACAATGATGCCCGTACCTTTAGCCATTTGTAATTGCAATTGTTTGCCGATTTCGCGCTCTAACACCTGCCGCGTGAGTTGTGCTGCAGAGGGCGCTGGCGTGTTGCGTTCGCGCAATTGCTGGCGCACAAGCTTTACGGCGCGGTCGAGTTCCAATTGGGTAATGATGTCATCGTTAACAATGGCCACGATCCGTTCCGACGCGGGGCCGCGTTTCGCCACGCTGGCCGGTGTGGTGCTCGCACTCGCTTTAGCCGTGTCAGCCGCCGGTGCCGCAAAACTCTGTGCGGAAAACGAGAGAAAGGCCGCAAATAAAAAATAACCGCGCATGTCTTAACCTTCGGGCGCAAAGCCCAGAAACTCTTGGGTAAACTTCTCGCTGAGATGGGTGCCGAAACTCGACAGGCCCTTCAACTCCACTTGGACGCCGATACCGTTGGTGTACGTGGTGCCGTTGCCGTCCAAATAACGGCGGGCAGCCAACCGGAGGCCCCAACAGCAGGAGTCATATTCCAATCCAATAATCGCTTCTTGCGTGCGGTCGTCGCGGAGGGAGTATAACCACCGTCCGGCGACGCGCCAATGGGCGTTAACATGCCACAATCCTGTGACTGCCGTGTGTTCGGTCGCATCGCGCCGAAACCGATATGACAGGTCCAGCGCGTTTTGGGTTCCCGCATAGTGTACCTGAAACGCGCCTTTGGCGGGTCGGCTGCTGTCCGTACCCGCATAGGCACTGGCTCGTGCGGTCACTTGGGCGTGTAGGCGGGCGGCGATCTCGGCAGCGCTGCGCACTTCATTTTGCTTGGCGGCCTGCTCCCCAGGGATGGAGGCTTGTTGGTCACTTAAGTAATAGGCTTGGGCCAGCGTCAAGCGAAGGTTTTCGTGTCCGTTAGTGGCATTAGTCCAGCGTTGAGTGAGCGAGGACGTCAGGTGATGATCGTCGCCGAAACGGTCGCCACCACTATAACGGCTGTCGCGAAATAATTGAGCCAAATCGAATTCGACCAGGCCGGTGTCGAATAAAGGTTGGCGGGTCTGGTTGCTGGACGGTGCGTAAATATACGTCAATCGCGGCTCTAATGTTTGCACGTAATTGTCGCCTTCGCGCTCAAAAAATAGGCCGCTGTCAACCGTGAGTGCTGCATGACTCGCGTTATACGTTGATGAAGCCAATCCGGTATCGCTGAGCCGATAATTAACCTGCCGAAGACGGAGCTGGGGTGAGAAAAAATAGGCGTCACCACCCTTAAGCGTTTTCAGCCCGGGTTCTAACAGCACGCGATGGCCGGTGGGGCCGGTGGGGCGGTCAAAATAGGTGTATTCCGAATGCCAAAAAAACTGGGCGAGATCGCTGCCGAGCGCGCCGTCCCAAGCGAGTTGCGGTAGGCGTCGATAGGGCTTCGCGAGTTGCCGATCTAACACTTGAAAGTCCTGAACCATGGCACTGGCGGTCCAATTTTGGGTTGCCCAACGGCCTTGTAGATGGCGGTCGAGCTGAGACTGACTGGCCAGCGTAAGGCTATTGCCCAGGTCGTGAAAGTAGTCAGGATCGGACGCTTGTT